>NZ_CP113432.1:2100000-2340000 GCF_026686735.1 Pseudomonas triclosanedens
ATGCGCAGAAGAACAACGGCGACGGCGGCTTCATCACCCATGCCCAGAGCGCTCTGCTGACCGTGGATGGCCTGGAGGTGAAGAGCGACACCAACAGCGTCTCGACAGCCATCGAAGGTGTCACCCTCGACCTCAAGACCAAGACTGAGGTCGACAAGCCGATCACCGTGACCGTCGACCTGGACAAGGCGACAGTCAAGACCAACATCAAGGCGTTCGTCGACTCCTACAACACCCTGATGAGCTTCGTGAACGCGCAGACCAAGGTGACCAAGGTCGGCGAGGACAAGGCCCCAGTTACCGGGGCGCTGCTGGGTGACGCCAGCGCACGCTCGCTGGTCAGTGCCGTGCGCAACGAACTGGTCGCGACCCAGGGCGACAGCGACAGCAAGATTCGCGTGCTCGCCGACCTGGGCATCACCACCAAGGCCGACGGTACGCTGGAAGTGGACGACGACAAGCTGGACAAGGCAGTCGGCGACAACTTCGAAGCCGTCGCCTCGCTGTTCACCGGCGACAAGGGCCTGGCTACCCGTCTGGACAACAAGCTCAAGCCCTACACCGACACCAACGGTATCCTCGACCAGCGCAGCAGCGTGCTGCAGAAGACCCTGAACAGCGTCGACGATCAGCAGGACGCCCTGGATCGGCGCATGACCGCGCTGCAGGAACGCCTGTACAAGCAGTACAACACGATGGACTCGCTGGTGAGCAAGCTGACCCAGACCACCACCAGCCTGACCAGCCAGCTCGCCAGCCTGCCGTTCGCCAAGAGCTGATCGGCCTGCCCTGGCGTCGCGCCCGGCTGCCGGCCGGGCGTGACAAAAAATCCTCAAGAAGCCTTCAAGCTCCTGCGTTACTGGCCGATACCTTGGTCAGTAGATGAATTCCCAGCAGGAGCCTGCCATGTACGCCATGAGAGCCATGAAGCAATACCAGCAAGTCAGCCTGGAGTCGCGCGTCGCCGAAGCGTCGCCACACGGGTTGATCCAGATGCTCATGCAGGGCGGTCTGGAGCGCATGGCGCAGGCGCGCGGCGCCATCGAGCGTGGCCAGTTGGCCGAACGGGGCGAACTGATCAGCAAGGCCATCGGTATCGTCGGCGGTCTGCGCGAGGCGCTGAACCCGGAGCAGGGCGGCGAATTGGCGTATAACCTCGACAGACTCTACGGTTACATGACCGAGCGTCTGCTGGAGGCAAATCGCACTGGCGATACCGCGATCCTCGACGAGGTGTCGGGCCTGCTGCGCGAAGTGAAATCGGGCTGGGACGCGATCGCCGCCTGAAAGAAGGAAGAGCCATGAATCAGGCCATGCAACAACTGAACGAGACTCGCGCCGCGCTGTCCGCCGCGATGCACAACAAGGACTGGGACGCCATAGGCGAACTGGATCGCGTGTGTCGTGAGCAGGTTGAGGTGGCCATGCAGGACGCCGGGCGTGACGAGCAGGCGCTGCGCGACACGATGGAGCAGCTGCTTGCGCTCTATGGCGAACTGGTGAAAGTGTGCACCGCGCAGCGCACCGCCATTGGCGAGGAACTGACCGCCGTGCGTCGCTCCAGCCAGGGAGCCAAGGTCTACCAGATGTTCGGCTGATCCGTTCGGGTCAGCTTTCCCTGGGCGGCCCTCGGGCCGCCACCGCGTTGTGCGAACTGCCTCACAGTTCGAATGCCATGATCCGGGTCAACACCCTTCGTCGGGCAGCATCAAAAAAAACACGCCATAAATTTGACTCTTGCCACATTTTTGACTTTACTAATGGCCAAATGCTGGCGAGCACGAGGAAATTGTGCCATCGCCAGCCTCGTGTCAGCAGCCGTACGACGGCCTCAAAGCCCCGGGATGACAAGCTAAAGATGTGGCGCGAAACCAAGATTCTCCTGATCGATGACAACCAGGAACGGTGCCGTGATCTCTCGGTCATCATCGGCTTCCTCGGCGAAGACCAACTCTCATGCTGCAGCCGCGACTGGCGCCAGTCTGTCGATGCGTTACCCAACGGCAGCCGCGATGTCCTGTGCGTGCTGGTTGGCAGCGTGGAAAGCAAGGGCGGATCGCTGGAGCTGCTCAAGCAACTGGCGGCCTGGGACGAATACCTGCCGGTGCTGCTGATCGGCGAGCCGGCCCCCGGCGACTGGCCCGAAGAGCTGCGCCGCCGCGTGCTGGCCAGCCTGGAGATGCCGCCCAGCTACAACAAGCTGCTCGATTCCCTGCACCGTGCCCAGGTCTACCGCGAGATGTACGACCAGGCCCGCGAGCGCGGCCGCCAGCGCGAGCCCAACCTGTTCCGCAGCCTGGTCGGCACCAGCCGTGCGATCCAGCAGGTGCGGCAGATGATGCAGCAGGTCGCCGACACCGACGCCAGCGTGCTGATCCTCGGTGAGTCCGGTACCGGCAAGGAAGTGGTGGCGCGCAACCTTCACTACCATTCCAAGCGCCGCGATGCGCCCTTCGTGCCGGTCAACTGCGGAGCGATCCCGGCGGAATTGCTGGAAAGCGAGCTGTTCGGCCACGAGAAGGGCGCCTTCACCGGCGCCATCACCAGCCGCGCCGGCCGCTTCGAGCTGGCCAACGGCGGCACCCTGTTCCTCGACGAAATCGGCGACATGCCGCTGCCGATGCAGGTCAAGCTGCTGCGCGTGCTGCAGGAGCGCACTTTCGAGCGCGTCGGCAGCAACAAGACGCAGAACGTGGACGTGCGCATCATCGCCGCCACCCACAAGAACCTCGAAAAGATGATCGAGGACGGCAGCTTCCGCGAAGATCTCTACTATCGACTCAACGTCTTCCCCATCGAGATGGCCCCGCTGCGCGAGCGCGTGGAGGACATCCCGCTGCTGATGAACGAGTTGATCTCGCGCATGGAGCACGAGAAGCGCGGATCGATTCGCTTCAACTCCGCCGCCATCATGTCGCTCTGCCGTCACGACTGGCCGGGCAATGTGCGCGAGCTGGCGAACCTGGTGGAGCGCCTGGCGATCATGCACCCCTATGGCGTGATTGGCGTAGGCGAACTGCCGAAGAAGTTCCGCCACGTCGATGACGAGGACGAGCAACTGGCGAGCAGCCTGCGCGAGGAACTGGAAGAGCGCGCGGCGATCACCGCCGGCCTGCCGGGCCTCGACTCGCCGGCCATGCTGCCGGCCGAGGGCATCGACCTGAAGGATTACCTGGCCAACCTGGAGCAGGGTCTGATCCAGCAGGCGCTGGACGATGCCAGCGGTGTCGTCGCCCGTGCCGCCGAACGCCTGCGCATCCGCCGCACCACGCTGGTGGAGAAAATGCGCAAGTACGGCATGAGCCGCCGCGAAGAGGAGATGGCGGAGGATTGACGCCTCCGCCACACTCATTTTTCTAACTCATTGAAATGTAACGATTAAATTTTAGGCACGCGGTTTGCTAAGACTCAACTGACCGACAGTTCTACGACGTCGGACGGATGAGAGAACCGCATGATGCCAGTCGCCCAACGCCAGTCCGAAATTCCTTCCCAGGCCCCAGTCGAAACGAGCGGCACGGTGGAGGAGAGCAGCCGCGCGAACCTGGAACAGGCTTTCGCACTGTTCAACCAGATGTCCAGCCAGCTCAGCGAGTCCTACAGCCTGCTGGAGGCGCGCGTTACGGAGTTGAAGGGGCAGCTGGCGCTGGTCAGCGCCCAGCGCATGCAGGAACTGGCCGAGAAGGAGCGCCTGGCCAACCGCTTGCAGAGCCTGCTCGACGTACTGCCCGGCGGCGTCATCGTGCTCGATGCCCAGGGGGTGGTGCGCGATGCCAACCCGGTGGCCTGCGCGCTGCTCGGCAAGCCGCTGGTGGGCATGCTCTGGCGCGAGGTGATCGCCCGCAGCTTCGCTCCCCGTGCCGACGACGGCCACGAAGTTTCCCTGCGCGACGGACGCCGCGTGTCTATCGCCATCCGCTCGCTGAACGGCGAGCCGGGCCAACTGATTCTTCTCAACGACCTGACGGAAACCCGTCGCCTGCAGGATCAACTGGCCCGCCATGAACGCCTCTCGGCGCTGGGCCGGATGGTTGCCTCGCTGGCGCACCAGATCCGTACGCCGCTGTCCGCCGCGATGCTCTATGCCAGCCATCTGAGCGAGCAGGAGCTGCCGCTGGAGCAGCAGCAACGCTTCGCCGGCCGCATCAAGGAACGCCTGCACGAGCTGGAGAGCCAGGTGCGCGACATGCTGGTGTTCGCCCGTGGCGAGCTGCCCTTGCCCGACCGCCTGGCTCCGTCGCAACTGTTTGCCAGCCTGCGCGCCGCCGCCGAATCCCACGTCAGCGGCCTTAACGTGCGCTGGCAGTGCGACGCCCGTGCCGGCGAGCTGCTGTGCAACCGCGACACCCTGGTCGGCACCGTGCTCAACCTGGTGGAAAACGCCATCCAGGCCGCCGGGCGCGATGTGCGCCTGAAAGTCCATCTGTATGCCCGCGGCGATAGCCTGCGGCTGTCCATCAGCGACAACGGCCCGGGCATGAGCGACGAAACCCTGGCGCGCCTGGGGGAGCCGTTCTTCACCACCAAGACCACTGGCACCGGCCTGGGGCTGGCGGTGGTCAAGGCCGTCGCCAAGGCCCACCAGGGCGAACTGCGCCTGCGTTCGCGCGCCGCTCGCGGCACCTGCGCCACCCTGATTCTGCCGCTGATCGTGGCTCACCCTATCGCTCACGAGGAATGAACAACATGGCCGCCAAAGTCCTGCTGGTCGAAGACGACCGCGCTCTGCGAGAAGCCCTGTCCGATACCCTGATGCTCGGCGGGCACGACTTCGTTGCCGTCGACTGCGCCGAGGCTGCGCTGCCGGCGCTGGAGAAGGAAGCCTTCAGCCTGGTGATCAGCGACGTGAACATGCCGGGCATGGACGGGCACCAGTTGCTCGGCCTGATCCGTGCGCGCTACCCGCAACTGCCGGTGCTGCTGATGACTGCCTACGGTGCGGTGGATCGTGCGGTCGAGGCGATGCGCCAGGGCGCGGCGGACTATCTGGTCAAGCCCTTCGAGCCGAAGGCGTTGCTGGAGCTGGTGGCACGCCATGCGCTGGGTGCTGTGGGCAGTTCCGAGGGTGACGGTCCTGTGGCGCTCGAACCGGCCAGCCAGCAGTTGCTGGAGCTGGCTGCCCGCGTCGCGCGTAGCGATTCCACGGTGCTGATCTCCGGCGAGTCCGGCACCGGCAAGGAAGTGCTGGCGCAGTACATCCACCAGCAATCGCCGCGCGCGGCCAAGCCCTTCGTGGCGATCAACTGCGCGGCGATCCCCGACAACATGCTGGAAGCCACGCTGTTCGGCCATGAGAAGGGGGCCTTCACCGGCGCCATTGCTGCCCAGCCCGGCAAGTTCGAGCTGGCCGACGGCGGCACCATCCTGCTCGACGAAATCTCCGAGATGCCGCTCGGCCTGCAAGCCAAGCTGCTGCGCGTGCTGCAGGAGCGCGAGGTGGAGCGCGTCGGCGCGCGCCGGCCGATCAGCCTGGACATCCGCGTGCTCGCCACCACCAACCGTGACCTGCTCGGCGAGGTGGCGGCGGGACGTTTCCGCGAGGACCTTTACTACCGGCTCTCGGTCTTCCCTCTGGCCTGGCGCCCGCTGCGCGAGCGTCCGGCGGATATCCTGCCGCTGGCAGAGCGCCTGCTGGCCAAGTACGTGCGCAAGATGAACCATGCGCCGGTCAGCCTTTCCGCCGATGCCCGCGCCGCGTTGCTGGCGCACCCTTGGCCGGGCAACGTGCGGGAGCTGGACAACGCCATCCAGCGTTCACTGATTCTGCAGCAGGGCGGCCAGGTCCAGGCCGCCGACCTGTGTCTGGCCGCGCCGATCGGCCTGGCTCCACGCCCAGCCCTGGCTGCCGTGGCGCCTGCCGCCGCGCCGCAGGTTCCGGCCAGCGTCGAGATTCCGGCGCCGTCCGTCCAGGAGGCCGGAGCGCTGGGTGAAGACCTCAAGCGCCGCGAGTTCCAGATGATCATCGACACCCTGCGCAGCGAGCGCGGCCGCCGCAAGGAGGCCGCCGAGCGCCTGGGCATCAGCCCGCGCACCCTGCGCTACAAGCTGGCGCAGATGCGCGATGCGGGCATGGACGTGGAGGCGTATCTCTACGCCAGTTGATAGTTGCCGCTTTCCCCTTATTGGCCCGCACTCGTGCGGGCCTTTTCTTGTTGCGCACGCAGCACCTGATGGGGTGTGCCCGGCATTCGTCTGATAGCCGTCGGCGCTGGTTGTCGATGGCTGTCCCTCCTGTATCGTCAACGGGGCTGAAATGCCCGCCGCAGAGGCTTTTCCACCTGTATTGGCGGCATCGTTGAAACCTGGCACCCAAGTTGCAAACTCCTGTGCAAAGCGCCGCGCGGCGTCAAAAAACCGCGGCCAGTCGGAGGGGTAGGTAATGAGTCAGGGTGTCGAATTCAATCGTCTGCTGCTGGAAATGCGCTCCATGCAAATGGAGGCGATGGCCAAGTCCAGGGCGCAGGCCGCGCCAGTGGCCGAAGCCGGTGCGCCGAGCTTCTCGCAGATGCTCGATCAGGCGGTCGACAAGGTGAACGGCACCCAGAAGGTCGCCACTGACATGGCTACCGCTTTCGAAGTCGGCCAGAGCGGCGTCGATCTCACCGACGTGATGATCGCCTCGCAGAAAGCCAGTGTGTCCTTCCAGGCCATGACCCAGGTACGCAACAAGCTCGTCCAGGCGTACCAGGACATCATGCAGATGCCGGTCTGAGGTAGCAGGTCATGGCTGAAGCCACCGTAGACAGTCAGGTCCCTGCCAAGCTCGGCGAACCGAAAAAGCCGTTGCTGGGCCTGGCCTTCCTCGAAAACCTTGCGGACATGCCCGTGTTGCGCCAGGTCGGCCTGCTGGTCGGTCTGGCCGCGAGCATCGCCATCGGCTTCGGCATGGTGCTGTGGTCGCAGCAGCCGGACTACAAGCCGCTGTACGGCAGCCTGAATGGTGTCGACGCCAACAAGGTTGTCGAGGCCCTGAGCGCCGCCGATATCGCCTACAAAGTCGAGCCCAACTCCGGCGCGCTGCTGGTGAAGGCCGACGATCTGGGCCGTGCGCGCATGAAGGTCGCCAGCGCCGGCGTCGCGCCGACCGACAACAACGTCGGCTTCGAGATTCTCGACAAGGAACAAGCCCTGGGCACCAGCCAGTTCATGGAAGCGACCAATTACCGTCGCGGCCTGGAAGGCGAACTGGCCCGCACCATCTCCAGCCTGAACAACGTCAAGGGCGCCCGCGTGCACCTGGCGATTCCGAAGAGTTCGGTATTTGTCCGCGACGACCGCAAGCCCAGCGCTTCTGTGCTGGTCGAGTTGTATCCGGGGCGCAGCCTGGAGCCGAGCCAGGTGATGGCCATCGTCAATCTGGTGGCGACCAGCGTGCCGGAACTGAACAAGTCCCAGGTCACTGTCGTCGACCAGAAGGGCAACCTGCTGTCCGACCAGCAGGAACTGTCCGAGCTGACGATGGCCGGCAAGCAGTTCGACTACACGCGCCGCATGGAGGGCCTGTTCACCCAGCGCGTGCACAGCATCCTGCAACCGGTGCTGGGCAATGGCCGCTACAAGGCCGAGGTGTCGGCCGACGTTGACTTCAGCGCGGTGGAGTCCACCTCCGAGTCCTATAACCCGGACCAGCCGGCGCTGCGCAGCGAGCAGAGCAACAATGAGGAACGGCAGAACAGCAACGGCCCGCAGGGCGTGCCGGGTGCGCTGTCCAACCAGCCGCCGGCGCCCACCACCGCGCCGCAGCAGGCCACCCAGAACGCGCCGTCCGACTACGTGGCGCCGGGCCAGCCGCTGAAGGATGCCAACGGCCAGCCGATCATCGATCCGAAGACCGGCAAGCCGGAGCTGGCGCCGTACCCGACCGACAAGCGCCAGCAGAATACCCGCAACTACGAGCTGGACCGCTCGGTGAGCTACACCAAGCAGCAGCAGGGTCGCCTGCGCCGGCTTTCCGTCGCCGTGGTGCTGGATGACCGCGTCATCACCGATGTGAAGACCGGCGAGGTCAGCCACAAGCCGTGGAGCGCGGACGAGCTCGCCCGCTTTACCCGCCTGGTGCAGGATGCGGTGGGCTACGACGCCAGCCGTGGCGACAGCGTCAGCGTGATCAACGCGCCGTTCGCCGCGGAGCAGGGCGAAGAGATCGTTTCGCCGCCGTTCTACACCCAGCCGTGGTTCTGGGATGTGGTCAAGCAGGTGCTGGGCATCGTCTTCATCCTGGTGCTGGTGCTCGGTGTGCTGCGCCCGGTGCTGAACAACCTGTCGGGCAACAAGAGCAAGGCCCTGGTGCCCGCCGGAGGCGAGGGCGGCATTGGCGACCTGGGGGGCCTGGAAGGCGAGCTGTCGGACGACCGCGTCAGCCTCGGCGGCCCCGCCAGCATTCTGCTGCCCAGCCCGTCCGAGGGTTACGATGCGCAGCTCAATGCGATCAAGAGCCTGGTCGCGCAAGACCCTGGGCGTGTCGCCCAGGTGGTGAAAGAGTGGATCAATTCCGATGAGTGACCGCACATGAGCGAACCTCGGGCGAACGCCAAACTGAGCAAGGTCGACAAGGCTGCCATCCTCCTGCTGTCCCTCGGTGAGACCGACGCGGCGCAGGTATTGCGGCACATGGGCCCCAAGGAAGTACAGAAAGTCGGCGTGGCGATGGCGCAGATGCGCAATGTGCATCGCGAGCAGGTCGAGCAGGTGATGGGCGAGTTCGTCGAGATCGTCGGCGACCAGACCAGCCTGGGCGTGGGCGCCGACAGCTACATCCGCAAGATGCTCACCCAGGCCCTGGGCGAGGACAAGGCCAACAACCTGATCGACCGCATCCTGCTGGGTGGCAACACCAGCGGCCTGGACAGCCTGAAGTGGATGGAGCCGCGCGCCGTGGCCGATGTGATCCGCTACGAGCACCCGCAGATCCAGGCCATCGTGGTCGCCTACCTCGATCCGGACCAGGCCGCCGAAGTGCTCGGCCACTTCGATCACAAGGTGCGCCTGGACATCGTGCTGCGCGTGTCGTCGCTGAACACCGTGCAGCCCTCCGCGCTCAAGGAACTGAACCTGATCCTCGAGAAGCAGTTCGCCGGCAATGCCAACTCCACCCGCACCACGATGGGCGGCGTGAAGCGCGCGGCGGACATCATGAACTACCTGGACAGCTCGGTCGAAGGCGCGTTGATGGATGCGATCCGCGACGTGGATGAAGACCTTTCCGGGCAGATCGAGGATCTCATGTTCGTCTTCGACAACCTGGCCGATGTGGACGACCGCGGTATCCAGGCGCTGTTGCGCGAGGTGTCTTCCGACGTGCTGGTGCTGGCCCTCAAGGGCTCTGACGACGCGATCCGCGAGAAGATTTTCCGCAACATGTCCAAGCGTGCCGCCGAACTGCTGCGCGACGACCTGGAGGCCAAGGGGCCGGTGCGCGTCAGCGAAGTGGAGGGCGCGCAGAAGGAAATCCTCACCATTGCCAGGCGCATGGCCGAATCCGGCGAGATCGTGCTCGGCGGCAAGGGCGGCGAGGAGATGATCTAAGTGGTGCCCCCCGCCAAAGACGAGGAAGAACTCAGCGAGCTGATCCGGGCCCGTGACGTGACGGGCTTCGATCGCTGGTCGTTGCCCAGCTTCGACCCGGTGAAGCCCGCCCCCGAGCCCGAGCCGGAACCCGAGCACGCGGTGGTGGACGAGCCGCAGATCGAGGAGGTCCCGGAGGAAGAGGTCAAGCCGCTGACGCTGGAGGAGCTCGAAGCGATCCGCCAGGACGCTTACAACGAAGGTTTCTCCACGGGCGAGAAGGACGGCTTCCATGCAGGCCAGTTGAAGGCGCGCCAGGAAGCCGACGCCGCCCTGCAACCGCTGCTGCAGAGCCTGGAAACCCTCATGGGCCAGTTGCTGGACCCGATTGCCGAGCAGGACCAGATGCTTGAGGCCGGCATGCTCAATCTGGTGACCCACGTAGTCCGCCAGGTGGTGCAGCGCGAGTTGGCGACCGATTCGAGCCAGATCCGCCAGGTGCTGCGCGAGGCGCTCAAGCTGCTGCCGATGGGGGCCGGCAATATCCGCATCCAGGTCAACCCGCAGGATTTCGAACTGGTCAAGGCGCTGCGCGACCGGCACGAGGAAAGCTGGCGCATCGTCGAGGACGACAGCCTGCTGCCTGGAGGTTGCCGCATCGAGACCGAGCACTCGCGCATCGATGCGAGTATCGAGACGCGACTGGCACAGGCGGTCAAACAGCTCTTCGAGCAGCAGCGCGAACAGGCGACGCACGCTCTGGAGCCGGACATGCACATCGACCTGGGCGGTGCCGATGCGCCTTGACCGAGTCAGTTTCGCACGCCGCCTGCAAGGCTACAGCGATGCCGTGAGCCTGCCGGCACAGCCAGTGGTGGAAGGGCGCCTGCTGCGCATGGTCGGCCTGACCCTGGAAGCCGAGGGGCTGCAGGCATCGGTCGGCAGCCGTTGCCAGGTGATCAACGATGGTGGGTACCACCCGGTGCAGGTGGAAGCCGAGGTGATGGGGTTCTCCGGCAGCAAGATCTACCTGATGCCGGTGGGCAGCCTCGCCGGTATCGCGCCTGGCGCCCGCGTGGTGCCGCTGCCCGACTCCGGCCGCCTGCCGATGGGCATGTCCATGCTTGGCCGTGTGCTCGATGGTGTCGGCCGTGCGCTGGATGGCAAGGGTGGCATGCGTGCCGAGGACTGGGTGCCGATGGAAGGCCCGATCATCAACCCTCTGGCCCGCGACCCGATCCATGAGCCGATGGATGTCGGCATCCGTTCGATCAACGCCCTGCTCACCGTTGGCCGAGGCCAGCGCCTGGGGCTGTTCGCCGGCACCGGCGTGGGCAAGTCGGTACTGCTGGGCATGATGACCCGCTTCACCAAGGCCGACATCATCGTGGTCGGGCTGATCGGCGAGCGGGGCCGCGAGGTGAAGGAGTTCATCGAGCACATTCTCGGCGAAGAGGGGCTCAAGCGTTCCGTGGTGGTTGCCTCGCCGGCGGACGACGCGCCGCTGATGCGCCTGCGCGCTGCGCAGTACTGCACGCGTATCGCCGAATACTTCCGCGACAAAGGCAAGAACGTCCTGCTGCTGATGGATTCACTGACCCGCTACGCCCAGGCCCAACGCGAGATCGCCCTGGCCATCGGCGAGCCGCCGGCAACCAAGGGGTATCCGCCGTCGGTGTTCGCCAAACTGCCGCGCCTGGTGGAGCGTGCCGGCAACGGCGAGAAGGGTGGTGGCTCGATCACCGCCTTCTACACCGTGCTCAGCGAGGGCGACGACCAGCAGGACCCGATCGCCGACGCCGCCCGTGGTGTGCTCGACGGCCACTTCGTGCTGTCGCGCCGGCTGGCCGAGGAAGGCCACTACCCGGCCATCGACATCGAGGCGTCCATCAGCCGGGTGATGCCGCAGGTCACTACTCCCGAACACCTGCGCGATGCCCAGCGCTTCAAGCAGTTGTGGTCGCGCTACCAGCAGAGCCGCGACCTGATCAGTGTCGGTGCCTATGTGGCTGGCGGCGACGCTGAGACCGACCTGGCGATCCAGCGCTTCCCGATCATGCGCCAGTTCCTCCGCCAGGCCCTGGACGAGAGCCAGAACCTCGACGACAGCCGCCTGCTGCTCGACGCGGTGGTCAGCGGCAAGGCCGGCTGATGAAGCAGCCAGTAAATGCTTTGCGTAGGGTGGGCGGAGCGAAGCGATGCCCATGCTGTCTCGGGCACACCGTCACCGGCAGCTCAGCCGCGCTGGATCGATGGGCTCCACCCATTCTGCGGTTCGGAGCCTGCCTGTGAACCGCCGTGCCGAACGTCTGGCTCCGGTGGTGGACATGGCGCTCAAGGCCGAGCGCGAAGCGGCGCGCCAGTTGGGGCTGGTACAGGGCCAACTGGTGCAGGCGCAGCGCAAGCTCGCCGAACTCGAACGCTATCGCCTGGACTACCAGCAGCAGTGGATCCGTAACGGCCAGCAGGGCGTCACCGGGCAGTGGCTGATCAACTACCAGCGCTTCCTGTCGCAACTGGAAACCGCCGTCGAGCAGCAGAACCGCGCGGTGGAGTGGCATCAGGGCGCCGTCGACAAGGCCCGCGCCGCCTGGCAGGAAAAGTACGCACGGCTGGAGGGCCTGCGCAAGCTGGTGGAGCGCTATCGAGAGGAAGCGCGGTTGGCGGCTGACAAGTACGAGCAGCGTCAGCTCGATGAGTTCGCCCAACGCCTGAGGCCCGCGCCGGACTGATCGCTGTGCGTGCTAGGCTCCAGTCTGACCCCCGACCGGAACGCCTGCTCCATGCCTGCTTCTTCCTCCGCGCCCGATTTCTCCCGTTACCTGAGCCTGTGGCAACTCACGCCGGACGGCGCGCCTATCATTACCCACAGCAGCCACCTGTTGCCGGTCCGCTGGCAGGGGCGCGCGGCGATGATCAAGGTTGCGCTGGAGGCGGAGGAACAGGCTGGCTCGCGAGTCATGCGCTGGTGGGACGGGGAGGGCGCGGCGCAGGTCTATGCCCACGATGGCGACGTGATCCTGCTGGAGCGCGCCGAAGGGACGCGCTCGCTGATGCATATGGCGCTGAATGGCGAGGATGACCAGGCCAGCCGCATTGCCTGCGATGTGGTGCAGCGCCTCCACTGCCCGCGCGGCAAGCCCCTGCCGGAGCTGATCGGCCTGCGCGAGTGGTTCCGCGATCTCGCCCCTGCGGTGCCGCGCTATGCCGGTATCCTCGGGCGTTGCCTGGCTGTTGCCGAGCATCTGCTGGAAAGCGAGCATGACCAGGTGGTGCTGCACGGCGATATCCACCACGACAACATCCTCGATTTCGGCCCGCGTGGCTGGCTGGTGATCGACCCCAAGCGACTCTACGGCGAGCGCCTGTTCGACTACGCCAACCTGCTGTGCAACCCGGACCTTCCCACCGCCCGCGACCCGCGGCGCTTCCTGCGCCAGTTGGATGTGATCAGCGAGTACGCGCAACTGGATCGCCGCCGCCTGCTGCAATGGGTGCTGGCTTTCGCAGGGCTGTCTGCCGTGTGGTTCCTCGACGACGACATGGCCGCCGACAGCGACCTCGCAGTGGCTCACCTGGCGGCGGCGGAACTGGACCGGATGGGCGCGCCGGCATGCGTCTGAACGGTACCCTGCTGCATGCGCATCCTCGCTTGCTCGCCGCCTGCGCCGTCGGCCTGCTGGTGGCGCTCGCCTGCTACCGGCTGGAACCGATGGCTCGCGCACTGGTGGGCTGGAATTGCATGGCCTGGCTGTACGTGGTGCTGATCGGCTGGCTGGCGCTGCGCTCTGACCCGCAGGGAGTACGGCGGCTGGCTGAGGTGGAGGATGAGAATGCCGAGGCGGTGCTGACACTGATCAGCATCGCCGCGCTGGCCAGCCTGGTGGCCATCGTGGTCGAGCTGGCCACCGCCGGTCATGCCGACGATGGCGAAAAGCTCTGGCGCTACGTTTTCACTGGCAGCACGGTACTGGGCTCCTGGTTCCTCATCGGCATGGTCTTCACCATGCACTACGCACGGATGTTCTACGCCACCGAAGGGGAGCCGGTGCTGCGCTTCCCCGAGGGCGAGCGGAATCCGGACTACTGGGACTTCATGTACTTCTCTTTCACCCTCAGCGTGGCGGTGCAGACATCCGACGTCGCCATCGCCTCCCGCGCCCTGCGCAGGGTCGTGCTGCTGCATTCGGTGATCGGTTTTCTGTTCAACACCGCGATACTCGGGCTTGCGATCAATATCGGCGCCGGGCTGATTGGCTGAGGCGAGCGGCGTCCTGGTACGGCCTCGGCTCAGAAGAACGGCCGCGATGCCTTGAGCATGAAGGCAGTGTCGCAATAGGTGTTGTGCCCCGAGTAGGCGCTGCAGTCGCTGCCGGTGAGGCTGGAGCCGCTGTAGGAGAAGTTCAGGTCGATGCCCAGCAAGGGGCGGCTGAGGTTCACCGACCAGTCGCCGAACTCGCTGACGCTGCCGCCGTTGCTTACGCCTACCGGTGCGGCGAGGTTGTAGCTGGAGTATTTGAAGGTGACATCGAAGCCCACGTCGGGTTGCAGCCCCAGGTCGGTGAACAGCGTGGTGGTGCTGCGGCCATTCTGGCTGCTGTAGGCGGCGCCGAGGCGGCTGCCGAATACCGACAGGCCGCCATACAGCGCCTGGCTGTCGAAGTCCGGCTGGTCGGGGCGGGTGTAGCGCAGCGTGCCAAGTTCATAGCCCAGCTTGCCGTTGCCCAGCGGGTGCTTGAAGCCGGCGTAGCTGTCGATTTCCAGCGGCTTTTCCTGTTCGAGATTGGAGGTCCAGCTACCGACATACCAGCCGCTGTCATGGGTGACATCCAGACCGCCCTGGGCGCTGTTCGCCTGCCCGGGCTGTACCAGGCCCTGGGCCATGCTGCGGGTTGGCGAGTTGGCCAGCTTCAGCTCGAAATCGCCCAGTTGGCGCTGCATTACCTGGGCTCCGGCGGGCATGGCCATGCCGGCGATGCAGGCCGCGATGAATAATGTTCTGTGCATGTTTCCCCCCTTGCCTGGCGTTGCGCCGCGGGCTTGCTCCTGGCCCTGTCGGCGTGACGCGCCTCTGAAAGGGTAAAGGCTTTTGCCGGGGCTGTGGCGACCGATGGTCCATTTCGCGACTGTTCGAGAATGCCAGTGACCGCTCTGCTCGAATGGTTTCCCGACGCGGCCCAAGGTTGCTGGCGTCATGACTTGCTGCTAAATCTTCTGACTCGTACGCGCCCATCGAGCGATAAGGAGAATCACATGGCCATCACTTCCGTTCCCACTGACGATGGGCAGGGCCTGACCATCGTGATCCAGGGTCGTTTCGACTTCGGCGCGCATCAGGAATTCCGCGACGCCTACGAGCGCGTCGACATCACGCCCAAGCGCTACGTGGTGGATCTTCAGGGCGCAACCTACCTCGACAGCTCGGCGCTGGGCATGCTGCTCCTGCTGCGCGACCACGCCGGCGGCGAAAGCGCGCAGATCAGCCTGGTGAACTGCAACCCGGACGTTCGCAAGATCCTCGCTATCTCCAACTTCGAACAGTTGTTCGAGATCGCCTGAGCCGGCTCCGCGGTCATCCTCGATGGCTGACTACCTCACGGTCCTGATTGCCGACGACAACGCCGCCGACCGTCTATTGCTGTCCACCATCGTCAGCCGCCAGGGGCACAGGGTGCTCACCGCGGCCAACGGCCTGGAGGCGCTGGCGCTGTTCGCCCAGGAGCGTCCGCAACTGGTACTGATGGATGCGCTGATGCCGGTGATGGACGGTTTCGAGGCTGCGCGGCGGATTCGCCGGCAGGCCGGCGAGGAACTGGTGCCGATCATCTTCCTCACCTCGCTCACCGAAACCGAGGCGCTGGTGCAGAGCCTCGAAGCGGGTGGCGACGATTTTCTCTCCAAGCCCTACAACCGCGTCATCCTCGAAGCGAAGATCCGCGCGATGGGCCGCCTGCATCATCTCCAGCGGATGGTGCTGGAGCAGCGAGACCTGATCGCCCGGCACAACGAGCACCTGCTCAACGAGCAGCGGGTGGCCAAGGCGGTGTTCGACAAGGTGGCGCATTCGGGTTGCCTGAACGCGGCGAACATCCGCTACCTGCAGTCGCCTTTCGCGCTGTTCAACGGCGACCTGCTGCTGGCGGCGTTCAAGCCCTCGGGCGGCATGCACGTGCTGCTCGGCGACTTCACCGGCCACGGGCTGTCTGCGGCGATCGGTGCGATGCCTCTGGCCGAGGTGTTCTATGGCATGACCGCCAAGGGCTACACGATGGCGGACATCCTTCGGGAGATGAACGCCAAGCTCAAGCGCATCCTTCCGGTCGGCGTGTTCTGCTGTGCCTGCATGCTCAACCTGAGCTTCCAGCGGGGCCTGGTTGAAGTCTGGAACGGTGGGTTGCCCAACGGCTACCTGCTGCGCCGGGGCGCGCGCGAAGTGGTGCCGCTGGTATCGCGCCACCTGCCGCTGGGCATTCTCGATGCGGCGGCGTTCAAGGAGCAGTGCGAAGTCCACGGCATGGAAGAGGGCGACCGCGTATTCCTCTTCTCCGATGGAGTGCTGGAGGCGCGCAATACTGCTGGGGAAATGTTCGGCGAACAGCGCCTGCGCGAGGTCTATGACAGCGAGCCGGAGCCATCACGGCTGTTCGACGGCATCCAGTCGGCGCTGGCGCGTTTCCGTGGCGAGGCACAGGACGACCTCAGCATGCTGGAGGTGGTGTTGGTGCCGGAGGTGTCGTTGCAGCGGCCACCGCTGGCGTTTTCCGACAGCGGCCTGAACGACCCGCTGGACTGGTCGGCCAGCTTCGAATTCCGCGCGCCGAACCTGCGCCACTTCAATCCGCTGCCGTTCCTTCTGCAACTGCTGATGGAGGTACAGGACCTGAGGCCCAGAGGTGGTGAGCTCTACACCGTGCTGGCCGAGCTGTACTCCAATGCCCTGGAGCACGGCGTGATGGGCCTGGACTCTTCGCTCAAGTGCGATGCCAGCGGTTTCGCGCGCTATTACCAGCAACGCAGCCAGCGTCTGGCGGAGCTGCGCGACGGCTACGTGCGCTTCCATCTCGACCTCGCGCCGCACGGCGATGGCGGCCGGCTGCTGGTACGTGTGGAGGACAGTGGCGATGGCTTCGACGTCGATGCCGTGCTGGCCTCGCAAGGTGCCGCCGGCAGCCTCTGCGGGCGTGGCCTGACGCTGGTGCAGCAGTTGGCGGACCGCTGCCAGTGGTCGGCGGATGGCAGGTCGGTGTCCGTGGAGTTCTTCTGGTCGGCTCAGGCATAATCCGGCCAGCTCTTGTCCCCCCGCAGGGTGGCGAGCTGTCCTACGGGGAGTGCCGAATGTCCGAGCCGCATCTCGACGACGCCGTGCTGAGCAACCTGTTGTCGATCATGGAAGACGAGTATCCGCTACTGGTGGAGACCTTCCTGAGCGATTCCGAGGAGCGTTTGCGCAGCATCCGCGCGGCCTTCGCCGAATCCGACGGCATTGCCCTGCGCCATGCCGCGCACAGCTTCAAGGGCAGTTGCGGCAACATGGGCGCCAGTGTGCTGAGCGGTTTGTGCAAGCAGCTCGAAGAGTGCGCCCGTCAGGGCGACCTCGCCAGCGCGCAGACACTGATCGGCCGGGTCGAGCACGAGTTCGCCATCGTTCGCACCCTGTTGCTGCCCGGCCGCGCCTGACCTTTCCCGACTTGGCCCGTCCCTTGCTATCTCCGTTGTGGATATTCAAATCAACGGAGAACTCCGATGGCTGTCGCCCCGGATATTTTATTGACGCCCACGCCTGACCCCAGGCCCAAGGCGGCGGTCTCCAAGCCTGCGCAGAACACGGCCGACGCCGCCAGCGACAAGGGTTCCAGCTTCGCCGACATGTATGCGCAGGAGAAGCGCCCGGCGGCCAGCGAACGCCCCGACAAGACGGCGAAACCCAAGAGCGACAAGCCCAGGGATGCCGCCGACAAGGATTCCCGGGACAAGGCCGCGGCTGCCGGCAGTGCCGCCGACAAGCCAGCGGTTGCCGAAGACGGCAAGGCCTTGCCGGCCGACGGCGATGCCAGGGGCGCCGAGGGCGAGGACAAGCCCGGCGCCACTCTCGACCCGCTGCTGGTACTCGGCATGACCGGCCAGTTGCCGGCCACCGAAGCGCCGCCACTGGTGATCAGCAGTGGCGTTGGCCAGCCGACGGCTGCCAGCAGCGACGGCGACCTGCAGAAGCTCAACGCGTTGCCCGGCGTGACGATGGCGCTGGGGCAGGGCGCCCAGGACCAGGCGCAGCAGATTCAGCAGACGCAGTCGGGCGGCGACGCCGCGGCCAAGGCTGGCGACAAGACGGTGGATGGCAATGCCAGGGCGGATCTTTCGGCGATGCTATCCGCGCTCAGCCCCGATGCTGCGTCGAAGGGCACCGACGGCAAGTTGGCCGAGAGTGCGTTGCAGGCCAGCGTCGATCTGAGTCAGCAATTGCCGGAGCTGCAGGTTGAGGCCAAGCCCGATGCGCCGCGCAGTGAGACCTTCGCTGCCCGCCTGGAGTCGTTGACCCAGGCGTTGAACACGCCGCAGGCGATGACCAGCCGCCCCGTGAACCCGCTGGTGCCGGGACAGCCGGTGTCGGTGCAGCAGAACGGCTGGACCGACCAGGTGGTGGACCGGGTGATGTGGATGTCGGCGCAGAACCTGAAGTCTGCGGAGATCCAGATGGACCCCGCCGATCTTGGCCGCCTGGAGGTTCGCATCCACATGAACGCCGACCAGACCCAGGTGAACTTCGTCAGCGCCAACGCCGGTGTCCGGGAAGCGCTGGAAAGCCAGCAGCACCGCCTGCGCGACATGTTCAGCCAGCAGGGCATGGGGCAACTGGACGTCAATGTCTCGGACCAGTCCGCCCGGGGCTGGCAGCAGCAGAGTGGCGATGATCGCGGTAGCCCGCGGCGCGCCGGTCGCGCCGACAGTGGTGACGATGAGCCGATGATCAGCGGCGTCTCGGAGCTGCGCCCGCAGACGGCGACCCAGGGCAGGGGGCTGGTGGATTACTACGCGTGATCGATCATGCAGGTGGGCGCGGGGCGCATGGCCGTTCGAGGTCGCGCGCCTTGCCCCAGGCATGCTTGCCGGGCGGCTAACTCGTGTCTGCCTTCCTGCACGGCGGCGCAAGCCTGCCGCGTCTGCGGAAATTTCTCTTTCCGCCCAGTGACTTCCTTCATGCAGCCTGTAATATCCGCGGCGGCGCCAGTCAGATATGGACAAACTGGCACAGCCCTTGCTCTTACCCCGGTATCAGCGCATTGCGCCGGAATAGTGACGGATATTTGGCATGGCCAAGAAAGATCAGACGCCTCCCTTCCCCGATGGACAGGCCCCCGGCAAGGGCAAGCTGAAGCTCATCATCATCATCGCCGTGGCGTTCCTGCTGGCGGTGGGACTGTCGGTGGGCGGCACCTGGTTCTTCCTCAGCAAGAACGCCAAGCCTGCCGAGTCAACCGAGCATGCCGAAGCCGCCGTGCCGGGCAAGAAGCAGGCGGTTTACGAAATCCTCGCCCCCGCGTTCGTCGTCAACTTCAATCAGAGCGGCCGCCAGCGTTACCTTCAGGTGGCGGTGGCCCTGATGGGCCGCGACCAGGCGCAGATGGATGCGCTGCGCGAGCAGATGCCGCTGGTGCGCAACCAGCTGGTGATGCTGTTCTCCAGCCAGAATTTCGACTCGCTGGTAACGCCGGTCGGCAAGGAAATGCTTCGCCAGCAGGCGACGTCCAGCATTCAGGAACTGGCGAAGAAGGCCACCGGTCAGTTGACCGTGGAGCAAGTGCTTTTCACCAACTTCGTATTGCAGTAGGTACCCCTCATGGCCATGCAGGATCTACTTTCCCAGGACGAGATCGACGCGCTGTTGCACGGCGTCGACGACGGCCTGGTGGAAACCGAGTCCGACGTCGAGCCGGGAGCTATCAAGTCCTACGACCTGACCAGCCAGGACCGGATCGTCCGGGGGCGCATGCCGACCCTGGAAATGATCAACGAGCGTTTCGCCCGCTACACCCGCATCAGCATGTTCAACCTCCTGCGCCGTTCGGCGGATGTCGCGGTCGGTGGCGTGCAGGTGATGAAGTTCGGCGAGTACGTGCACTCGCTGTACGTGCCCACCAGCCTCAACCTGGTGAAAATGAAGCCGCTGCGCGGTACCGCGCTGTTCATCCTCGACGCCAAGCTGGTGTTCAAGCTGGTGGACAACTTCTTCGGCGGCGATGGGCGCCACGCCAAGATCGAAGGCCGCGAGTTCACCCCCACCGAGTTGCGGGTGGTGCGGATGGTCATCGAGCAGGCGTTCGTCGACCTCGCCGAAGCCTGGCACGCGGTGATGCCGATTACCTTCGAGTACGTGAACTCCGAGGTGAACCCGGCGATGGCCAACATCGTCAGCCCCAGCGAAGTGGTGGTGGTTTCCACCTTCCACATCGAGCTGGATGGCGGTGGCGGCGACCTGCACATCACGTTGCCGTATTCGATGATCGAGCCGATCCGCGAGATGCTCGACGCCGGCTTCCAGTCGGATGTGGACGACCAGGACGAACGCTGGATCAACGCGCTGCGCGAGGACGTCCTCGACGTCAACGTGCCAGTGGGCGCCACCGTGGTTCGCCGCCAACTGAAGCTGCGCGACATCCTGCACATGCAGCCGGGCGACGTGATTCCGGTGGAGTTGCCGGAGCACATGATCATGCGCGCCAACGGCGTGCCTTCCTTCAAGGTCAAGCTGGGTTCCCACAAGGGCAACCTGGCATTGCAGATTCTCGATCCGCTAGAGCGCCCGCGCTGAGCGAATCCCAAGAGGACCCAACATGGCAGACGAAGAAAACGTGACTCCCGAGGAACAGGCCCTGGCCGATGAGTGGGCCGCGGCGCTTTCCGAATCGGGCGACGCCAATCAGGACGACATCGATGCGCTGATGGCGCAGGGCGGAGCCACTCCGGTGGCGCCAGCCGCTCCGCGCGCGCCGATGGAAGAGTTCGGCATGGCGCCCAAGGCGCCGATGATCGCCGGCCTGGAAGGGCCGAACCTGGATGTGATCCTGGATATCCCGGTGACCATTTCCATGGAAGTCGGCCACACCGATATCAGCATCCGCAACCTGCTGCAGCTCAACCAGGGCTCGGTGATCGAGCTCGATCGCCTGGCCGGCGAGCCGCTGGACGTGCTGGTCAACGGCACCCTGATCGCTCATGGTGAAGTGGTGGTGGTGAACGAGAAGTTCGGCATCCGCCTCACCGACGTGATCAGCCCCAGCGAACGCATCAAGAAGTTGCGCTGACATGGCCCGCCTGTCCGCGATCCTCTGCTCGCTGCCCCTGGCGGGGCTGTCGTTGCTCGCGCTCGGCGAGGAGCTCAAGGCGCCGGTGTCGAATCCGGCCATTGTCCACGCCAGTTCCACGCCCAGCCTGATCACCGGCAGCGCCGGCGCGCAACTGATGCAGTTGCTGCTGGGCCTGGTGCTGGTGGTCGGCCTGATCTTCCTGCTTGCCTGGCTGGTGCGCCGCGTGCAGCAGGTCGGCCCGCGCGGTAACCAGGCGATCCGCCTGGTGTCCAGCCAGGCGCTCGGCCCGCGTGACCGGCTGGTGCTGGTACAGGTGGGGGAAGAGCAGATCCTGCTCGGCCTGACGCCCGGCCGCATCACGCCGCTGCATGTGCTGCGCCAGCCGGTGCAGGCCGCCGATTCGCAGCCAGCGCAGCCGGAGTTCGCCCAGCGCCTGCTGGAGTTGCTGAACAAGGACAAGGGCCGCCCGCAGTGATCAACCTTTCTGCACTGGTCGGCGCGCTCAAGCGCAGCGCGCCGCTGATCCTGGGGCTGCTGGCGCTGGCCGTGCCCCAGGCCTTCGCCGCCGATCCGACGCAGATTCCGGCGATCACCGTGACCACCAACCCGCAGGGGCAGCAGGAGTACTCGGTCAGCCTGCAGATCCTGCTGATCATGACCGCGCTGAGCTTCATCCCGGCGTTCGTCATGCTGATGACCAGCTTCACCCGGATCATCATCGTCTTCTCCATCCTGCGCCAGGCGCTGGGCCTGCAGAGCACGCCGTCGAACCAGGTGCTGATCGGCCTGGCGCTGTTCCTGACGATGTTCGTCATGGCGCCGGTGTTCGACAAGATCAACGAGTCCGCGCTGCAGCCGTACCTGAACGAGCAGATTCCGGCACAGGAGGCGCTCAGCCGCGCCGAGGTGCCGCTCAAGGCGTTCATGCTGGCCCAGACCCGCCAGTCGGACCTGGAGCTGTTCGTGCGCCTGTCCAAACGCACCGACATTCCCAGCGCCGATGCCACGCCGCTGACCATCCTGGTGCCGGCGTTCGTCACCTCGGAGCTGAAGACGGCGGTCCAGATCGGCTTCATGATCTTCATCCCGTTCCTGATCATCGACCTGGTGGTGTCCAGCGTTCTGATGGCGATGGGCATGATGATGCTGTCGCCGTTGATCATCTCGCTGCCATTCAAGATCATGCTGTTCGTGCTGGTGGACGGCTGGGCGCTGATCATCGGGACGCTTGCCGGCAGTTTCGGCACCGTCTGAGGAGGGTAGGGCAATGACTCCGGAAGTCGCGGTAGACCTGTTTCGCGAGGCGCTCTGGCTGACGGCGATGATCGTCTCCATCCTGATCCTGCCCAGCCTGCTGATCGGCCTGGTGGTGGCGATGTTCCAGGCCGCCACCCAGATCAACGAACAGACGCTGAGCTTCCTGCCGCGCCTGATCGTGGTGCTGCTCACCCTGATCGTGCTGGGGCCGTGGCTGATCCGTCAGCTGATGGAGTACACCCAGACGCTGATCAGCAACATCCCGACGCTGATCGGCTGATGCTGGAACTGTCCAACGCGCAGATCGGCGGCTGGGTCGGCGCCTTCCTGTTCCCGCTGTTCCGCATCGCCGCGCTGCTGATGGTGATGCCCATCATCGGCACGCAACTGGTGCCGACCCGGGTGCGTCTCTACCTGTCGCTGGCCATCGCCGTGGTGCTGGTGCCGAACTTGCCGCCGATGCCGCAGGTGGATGCCCTGAGCGCGAAGGCCATGTTGCTGATCGGCGAGCAGATCCTCATCGGTGCGATGCTCGGCTTCACCCTGCAGCTCATGTTCCATGCCTTCGTCATCGCCGGGCAGATCATCTCGATGCAGATGGGCCTGGGCTTCGCCTCGATGATCGACCCCACCAACGGCATCTCGGTGCCGGTGCTCGGGCAGTTCTTCACCATGCTGGTGACGCTGCTGTTCCTGGCCATGAACGGCCATCTGGTGGTGTTCGAGGTGCTTGCCGAGAGCTTCGTCACGCTGCCGGTGGGCGAGGGGCTGTCGGGCAATCACCTGATCACGGTGGCCGGTAAGCTCGGCTGGGTGATCGGCGCGGGCCTGCTGCTGGCGTTGCCGGCGATCACCGCGCTGCTGGTGGTCAACCTGGCATTCGGCGCCATGACCCGCGCCGCGCCGCAACTGAACATCTTCTCCATCGGCTTCCCGCTGACCCTGGTGATGGGCTTCATCATCGTCTGGATCGGCAGCGCCGATATTCTGTCGCAGTACCAGGCCCTTGCCAGCGAAGGCCTGCAACTGCTCCGTGAACTGATTCGAGCGAGGTAGCCCGCGATGGCTGAGAGCGAGAGCGGTCAGGACAAGACAGAGGAACCTACAGAGAAACGGCGCCGGGAGGCGCGCGAGAAAGGCCAGCTCCCGCGGTCGCGGGAGCTGAACACCCTCGCCGTGCTCGTTGCCGGCGCCGGCGGCCTGCTGATCTATGGCGCCAGCCTGGCGGACGCGCTGATGCGTCTGATGCGCGGCAGCTTCGAGTTGTCCCGCGAGACGGTGATGAACAGCGACAGCATGCTCCAGCAACTGGTCGCCGCCGCGCAGATCGCCGGCCAGGGCGTCTGGCCGATTCTCGCCCTGCTGCTGGTGGCGGCTCTGGTGGGGCCGGTGGCGCTGGGTGGCTGGCTGTTTTCCGCTGAGGCGCTGGCGCCCAAGTTCAGCCGCATGAACCCGCTGGAAGGGCTGAAGCGGATGTTCTCGTCCAAGTCGCTGCTGGAGCTGTTCAAGGCGCTGATCAAGTTCACCGTCGTGCTGGCGGTAGCCGTCCTGGTGCTCAAGTCCGACCAGGACGACCTGCTGGCGATGGCCCACGAGCCGATGGAGCAGGCGCTGATCCATTGCGCCAGGGTGGTGGGCTGGAGTGCCTTCTGGCTCGCCTGCAGCCTGGTCCTGATCGCCGCCGTGGACGTGCCGTACCAGCTCTGGGACAACCGCCAGAAGCTGATGATGACCAAGCAGGAAGTGCGCGACGAATACAAGGATTCGGAAGGCAAGCCGGAGGTCAAGGCCAAGGTCCGCCAGATGCAGCGCGAGATGGCGCAGCGGCGGATGATGCAGGCGGTGCCCGAGGCCGACGTGGTGATCACCAACCCGACGCACTTCGCCGTGGCCCTCAAGTACGACCCCGAGGCCACCGGCGCGCCACGCCTTCTGGCCAAGGGCAACGACTTCATGGCGCTGAAGATCCGCGAGGTCGCCCGCGAGCACAAGGTTACGGTGTTGGAGTCGCCGGCCCTGGCGCGGGCGGTGTACTACTCCACCGAGCTGGAGCACGAAATTCCCGCTGGCCTCTACCTCGCCGTCGCCCAGGTGCTGGCTTACGTCTACCAGCTCAAGCAGTACCAGGCCGGCAAGGGCAAGCGCCCGGGACCGATGCCGGACCTGCCGATTCCGCCGGATCTGCGGCGCGACGAGTAACGCGCAAGTCGCGCCCGTCGATCCGGTATGGGGAAGCGGTCAAAAACGCGTATTTCGCCACTTTCAAAAAGTTGGAACACTTCCTGCAAAACTCCCTGCGGATGCCGTTTTCGGCGTCAAAAGTTTGATCCGGCGGGCGCGAGTCCCGTCGCAGGGCAGGGGAGTCGAGGGTGGACCGCACGCAACTGATCAGCAACGTTCGCAGCAATCTGGCGGGCCTGGGCCGGGGCAATCTCGGCGTGCCGCTGCTGCTGCTGGCCATGCTGGCCATGATGACCCTGCCGATCCCGCCATTCCTGCTGGACGTGCTGTTCACCTTCAACATCGCCCTGTCCATCGTTGTTCTGCTGGTCTGCGTGTACGCACTGCGCCCGCTGGACTTCGCCGTGTTCCCGACGATCCTTCTGGTCGCGACGCTGCTGCGCCTTGCGCTCAACGTCGCCTCGACCCGCGTGGTGCTGCTCCACGGTCATGACGGCCATGCCGCCGCCGGCAAGGTGATCCAGGCCTTCGGCGAGGTGGTGATCGGCGGCAACTATGTGGTCGGTATCGTGGTCTTCGCGATCCTCATGATCATCAACTTCGTGGTGGTCACCAAGGGTGCCGGGCGTATCTCCGAAGTGAGCGCGCGCTTCACCCTCGATGCGATGCCCGGCAAGCAGATGGCGATCGACGCTGACCTCAACGCCGGCCTGATCGAGCAGGCCGAGGCCAAGAAGCGCCGTTCCGAAGTGGCCCAGGAAGCCGATTTCTACGGTTCGATGGACGGTGCCAGCAAGTTCGTTCGCGGTGACGCCGTGGCCGGCCTGCTGATCCTGTTCATCAACCTCATCGGTGGTGTCGCCATCGGCATGATCCAGCACTCCATGAGCTTCGCCGATGCCGGCAAGGTCTATGCGCTGCTGACCATCGGTGACGGGCTGGTGGCGCAGTTGCCGTCGTTGCTGCTGTCTACTGCGGCGGCGATCATGGTGACCCGCGTGTCCAGCGCCGAGGACATGGGCCAGCAGGTGAACCGGCAGATGTTCGCCTCACCCAAGGCGCTGGCGATCTCCGCGGCGATCCTGATCGCCATGGGCCTGGTGCCTGGCATGCCGCACGTTTCCTTCGTCGGCCTGGGCGCCCTGGCCGCCGGCGGCGCGTACGTGATCTGGCAGCGCCAGCGCAAGGCTGCCCAGGAAGCCGAGCAGGAGACCCAGCGCCAGCAGGAACTGCTGCCGGCCCAGCGCGCCCAGGAAACCAAGGAGCTGGGCTGGGATGACGTGACGCCGGTGGATATGGTCGGACTGGAGGTCGGTTACAGGCTGATTCCGCTGGTGGATCGCAACCAGGGCGGCCAGTTGCTGGCGCGGATCAAGGGCGTGCGCAAGAAGCTCTCCCAGGACCTGGGCTTCCTGATGCCGTCTGTACATATTCGCGACAACCTCGACCTGCTGCCCAATGCCTATCGCCTGACGCTGATGGGGGTGAGCGTGGCCGAGGCGGAGATCTATCCGGACCGCGAACTGGCGATCAACCCCGGCCAGGTTTTCGGCACCCTCAACGGCATCGCCGGCAAGGACCCGGCCTTCGGCCTGGAGGCGGTGTGGATCGAGCCGTCCCAGCGCGACCAGGCGCAGTCGCTGGGCTACACGGTGGTGGACGCCAGCACGGTGGTCGCAACGCATCTCAACCAGGTGCTGCACAAGCATGCCCACGAGCTGCTCGGCCACGAGGAAGTCCAGCAACTGATGCAACTGCTGGCCAAGAGTTCGCCGAAGCTGGCCGAGGAGCTGGTGCCGGGAATGATTTCGCTGTCGACGCTGCTCAAGGTTCTGCAGGCGCTGCTGCAGGAGCAGGTGCCGGTGCGTGACATTCGTACCATCGCCGAGGCCATCGCCAACGTTGCCACCAAGAGTCAAGATCCCGCCGCGATGGTGGCGGCGGTTCGCGTCGCGCTGTCCCGCGCAATCGTGCAAACCATTGTGGGACTAGAGCCGGAGCTGCCTGTCATCACTCTGGAACCAAGGTTGGAACAGATATTGCTCAATAGCTTGCAGAAGGCCGGACAGGGCTCCGAAGACGGCATGTTGCTGGAGCCCGGAATGGCAGAGAAGCTGCAACGCTCGATGGTGGAGGCGGCGCAGCGCCAGGAAATGCTCGGCAAGCCGGCGATCCTGCTGGTGGCCGGCCCGGTTCGCGCGATGATGTCCCGATTCGCGCGGATGGCGGTCCCCACCATGCACGTGCTGGCTTACCAGGAAATTCCGGACAACAAACAAGTCACGATTGTCGCCACCGTTGGGCAGAACTGATTGAGGTCCCAGGCCATGCAGGTAAAACGCTTCTTCGCCGCCGATATGCGTCAGGCCATGAAACTGGTCCGTGACGAGCTGGGCCCGGACGCCGCGATTATCGGCAATCGCCGGGTCGCTGGCGGCGTCGAGCTGACCGCTGCGCTGGACTACCAGGCGCCCGCGGCGGCCAGCAAGCCCAACCCGGCACTGGAGGCCGAGCTGCGCAAGACCCAGGCGCGTATCGCCGAGGCCCGTGCCGAGCTGAGCGCGCCTACCCGCATGAGCGAAGCGGTGCGCAAGGACCGTCAAATGTACGGCGTCGAAGCGCCGCGCCGCAGCGCCGCCCAGACTCTGGCCGAAGCGATGGCCGCTCCGGTCGCGCCGGTTGCCGCCGCTGTCGGCCAGCAGGCCCTGGAAGCCATGCGCTTCGAGCTCAATGGCCTGCGCGAGCTGATCGAAGTGCAACTGGGCTCCATCGCCTGGAACCAACTGCAGAACCAGCGCCCGAAACAGGCCAACCTGTGGCGCCGCCTGCAGCGCATGGGGCTGCCGGCAGACCTGAGCCGCAACCTGCTGGAGCGCGTTTCTTCCATCGCCGATCCGAAGCAGGCCTGGCGCATGCTGCTGGCTCACCTGGCGCGTTCGATCCAGACCCCGGATGCGGACTTGCTGGAGCAGGGCGGTGTGATCGCGCTGGTCGGCCCGGCCGGCATGGGCAAGACCACCACCCTGGCCAAGCTGGCCGCCCGCTATGTGCTGAAATACGGGGCGCAGAGCCTGGCGCTGGTATCGATGGACAGCTTCCGCCTGGGCGCCCAGGAGCAGATCAAGACCCTCGGCCGCATCCTCAACGTGCCGGTCACCCTGGTCGATCCGGGCCAGTCGCTGATCCAAGCGATGGCTCCGCTGGCTCGCAAACGCCTGGTGCTGATCGATACTGCCGGCCTGCCTGCCAACGATCCGGCGCTGCGCATGCAACTGGAGGCCCTGGCGGCGCAGAGCCTGAATGTGAAGAACTATCTGGTGCTGGCGGCGACCAGCCAGAGCCAGGTGCTCAAGTCCGCCTGGCAGAACTATCGCCTGTGCGGTCTGGCCGGGTGCATCCTGACCAAACTGGACGAAGCCGGCAGTCTCGGCGAGGCGCTCGCGCTGGCTATAGGCCAGCGTCTCCCGGTAGCCTATCTGGCGGACGGCCCGCGAATTCCGGATGATCTGCAGGTGGCGCGCAGCCACCAACTGGTCAGCCGCGCCGTGAGCCTGCAGGCGCCGGACGAGCCGAGCGAGGACGCAATGGCCGACATGTTCGCCGGCCTTTACCAGCAGCCGGTGCGTCGCGCCGGCTGAACGAATTGAAAGCCCCGTTGTGGGGTGGCGGGTGGCCGGCAGGGCCGCCCGAGCAATGCGGATGCTCTGGGAGACGATCCGCGAGCGCTGGAAGCGGTAGAGCACCGCGGCCGGCAGGGCCGAAGCGCCAGGGGGCGCATCGGCTGAACGACGAGACAAGGTATTGATATGGGCATGCATCCCGTTCAGGTAATCGCAGTCACCGGTGGCAAGGGTGGCGTCGGCAAGACCAATGTGTCGGTGAATCTTTCGCTGGCGCTGGCCGACCTCGGCCGCCGAGTCATGCTGCTGGATGCCGACCTGGGTCTGGCCAACGTCGATGTGCTGCTGGGCCTTACGCCCAAGCGTACGCTGGCCGACGTGATCGAAGGCGAGTGCGATCTGCGCGACGTGATCCTCCAGGGGCCCGGCGGTATCCGCATCGTCCCGGCGGCATCGGGGACGCAGAGCATGGTGCACCTGACGCCCATGCAGCACGCCGGCCTGATCCAGGCGTTCAGCGACATCAGCGAAAACATCGACGTACTGGTGGTGGACACCGCGGCGGGCATCGGTGACTCGGTGGTGAGCTTCGTGCGCGCGGCGCAGGAAGTACTGCTGGTCGTCTGCGACGAACCCACCTCCATCACCGACGCCTACGCTTTGATCAAGCTGCTCAACCGCGACTATGGCATGACCCGTTTCCGCGTGCTGGCGAACATGGCTCACAGTCCCCAGGAGGGTCGCAACCTGTTCGCCAAGCTGACCAAGGTGACCGACCGCTTCCTCGATGTGGCGCTGCAGTACGTTGGCGCCATTCCCTACGACGAATCGGTGCGCAAGGCAGTGCAGAAACAGCGTTCGGTGTATGAGGCGTTCCCGCGCAGCAAGGCCTCGCTGGCTTTCCGCGCGGTGGCGCAGAAGGTCGATAGCTGGCCGCTGCCAGCCAACCCCCGAGGGCACCTGGAGTTCTTCGTCGAACGCCTGGTGCAGCATCCGACCACGGGTTCGGCCGTATGATGACGGCCTCCGGAGCGCGTATGTACAGCAAGGCGCAGGCGCAGAACTCCCAGGACCAGCTGATCCAGCGGTACGCACCGCTGGTCAAGCGGATCGCCTACCACCTGCTCGGCCGCCTGCCGGCCAGTGTGCAGGTTGAGGACCTGATGCAGGCCGGCATGATCGGCCTGCTGGAAGCATCCAAGAAGTACGACGCCGGCAAGGGCGCGAGCTTCGAAACCTACGCCGGCATACGCATCCGCGGGGCCATGCTTGACGAAGTGCGCAAGGGCGACTGGGCACCGCGGTCGGTGCACCGCAATACCCGCATGGTCAGCGACGCGATCCGCACGGTGGAAGCCAGAACCGGACGCGACGCTAAAGATCAGGAGGTTGCTGCCGAACTCAATATGAGTCTCGAAGATTATTACGGCATCCTCAGCGACACCCAGGGCAGCCGCCTGTACAGCTTCGATGATCTGTTGCAGGACGGCGAGCACGGCGCGGGTCTGAGCGAAGACGCTTCGCACCATGACAACGAGCCTTCCCACGGCCTGGAAGACGAACGCTTCCAGGCGGCGCTCGCCGATGCCATCACCAAGCTGCCCGAACGCGAGCGGCTGGTGCTGGCCCTGTATTACGACGAGGAACTGAACCTCAAGGAGATCGGCGAAGTGCTTGGTGTCAGCGAGTCCCGGGTCAGTCAGTTGCACAGTCAGTGCGCCGCGCGCCTGCGGGCACGTCTGGCGGAGTGGCGCGCGCACTGAGCTTCGGGTAGTTTCCCGTCGGCCTTTTCCGAAAGGAAATTCGCAGGGTCTCAGATTTCTTCTGGGTGACGTCCCTTTGACGTCGCCCTCTATGGATGAGCGCACGGCGCTCGATGAATTGACGGCACGCCCGCCAGGGCGCGTCTGGTATCGATGGAGGTCGGTTTGGACAAGAATATGAAAATTCTCATCGTGGACGACTTCTCCACGATGAGGCGCATCATCAAGAACCTCCTGCGGGATCTGGGGTTCACCAACACCGCAGAAGCCGACGACGGCACTACTGCGCTGCCGATGCTGCACAGCGGTAACTTCGACTTCCTCGTCACCGACTGGAACATGCCCGGGATGACCGGCATCGACCTGCTCCGTGCGGTCCGCGCCGACGAGCGCCTGAAGCACCTGCCGGTGCTGATGGTCACCGCCGAAGCCAAGCGCGACCAGATCATCGAAGCGGCCCAGGCCGGGGTCAACGGCTATGTGGTCAAGCCTTTCACCGCCCAGGTGCTGAAGGAAAAGATCGAGAAGATTTTCGAGCGGGTCGGCAGCTAGTCGACTCGAAAGCCGAGAGGGCGTCATGGATCTCGTCAACGAATCCGAGGGTGACTTCGAGTCGACCCTGAAAAAACACGCGCGCGAATTGGTCGATTGCCTCGAACGCGGCGAAGTACAGACCGCCGTGCAACTGATCTCCGAGCTCAACCAGGCGCGTGATCGCGGGCTTTATCAAGAAGTCGGCAAGCTCACCCGCGAGTTGCACAACGCCATCGTCAACTTCCAGATCGATCCCAGTTCCCGGCATGCCGAGGAAATGTCGCAGATCGCCGACGCTACCGATCGCCTGTCCTACGTGGTGCAGATGACCGAGAAAGCGGCCAACCGCACGATGGACCTGGTGGAAGAGTGCTCCCCGGTGGTTTCGCACATCGAGAGCGAAGCCAAGACGCTGCAGGAGGACTGGTCGCGCTTCATGCGCCGCGAGCTGGGCCCGGATGCCTTCCGCGAGCTGGCCAGGCGCGTCGAGCAGTTCCTCTACATCAGCGCCCAGGATAGCCGGAAGATTTCCGCGCACCTGAACGACATCCTGCTGGCGCAGGATTTCCAGGACCTCACCGGGCAGGTGATCAAGCGCGTCACCAAGCTGGTCACCGAGGTGGAGACCAACCTGGTCAAGCTGGTCTGGATGGCCGGCCAGGTGGATCGCTATGCGGGTATCGAGCATGACTACAAGGGCATGAGCGATGCCGTCGAAAAAGAAAGATCTTCCAAGGGTGAAGGTCCGCAGATTGCTGCCGATACAAGAAAGGACGTCGTATCCGGTCAGGACGATGTCGACGACCTGTTGTCCAGCCTTGGTTTTTGAGCGTCGCTTGACGCTGTAGAGGGAGCACCGAATGAGCTTCGACGCCGATGACGAGATCCTCCAGGACTTCCTGGTGGAGGCCGGCGAGATTCTCGAGCAACTGTCCGAGCAACTGGTCGAGCTTGAAAGCCGACCCGATGACATGGACCTGCTCAACGCTATTTTCCGTGGGTTCCATACCGTCAAGGGTGGGGCGGGCTTCCTCCAGCTCAATGCGCTGGTGGAGTGCTGCCACATCGCGGAAAACGTGTTCGACATCCTGCGCAAGGGTGAGCGCCGGGTCGACGCCGAGCTGATGGACGTGGTCCTGCAGGCGCTGGATACCGTCAACGTGATGTTCCAGCAGGTGCGTGACCAGGAAGATCCGACTCCCGCATCCCGGGAGCTGCTGGCCGCGCTGTCGCGCCTGGCCGAGCCGGGTGGCGACGAGCCGGCGGCGGCCGAGGCGCCCGCTGCGCCTGCCGCCGAGCCGGTGCAGGAGGCTGCTGCCACCTACGGCGACATCACCGATGCCGAGTTCGAGCAACTGATGGATGCCCTCGAGCCGGCACCTGCCGCGCCTGCCGCCGCGCCTGCTGCCGAAGGCGGCGCCGGCGACGAGATCACCGACGACGAGTTCGAAGCGCTGCTCGACCAGTTGCACGGCAAGGGGCAGTTCGGCGGTGCGAGTGAGCCCGTCAGCGCTGCGCCGGCTCCTGCCGAGGAAGCGCCGGCTGCCGCCAGCGGCGACAATATCACCGACGACGAATTCGAAGCGCTGCTCGACCAGTTGCACGGCAAGGGCCAGTTCACCGGCGCGAAGGAAGAGTCCGTCGCTGCCGAGCCCGCCGCGTCTGCCGGGAAAACCGAGGCCGTGCCGGCCGCCGGTGGCGACGACAACATCACCGATGATGAATTCGAAGCGCTGCTCGATGAGCTGCATGGCAAGGGTCAGTTCACCGGGGCGAAGGAGGAACCCGTTACAGCCGCCAAGCCGGCCGTGAGCCCTGCGCCGCAGAGCAAGCCCGCCGCCGTGCCGGCACCGGCACCGGCGAAAGCCGCCAAGCCAGCCGAAGCGCCGCGCGCCGCTGCTGCCTCCGCTGCCGAGAAGCCGGCAAGCGAGGCGGAAACCACCGTGCGTGTGGACACCGCGCGTCTCGACGAGATCATGAACATGGTCGGCGAGCTTGTGCTGGTGCGTAACCGCCTGGTGCGCCTGGGCCTGAACAGCGGCGATGAAGCGATGGCCAAGGCTGTCTCCAATCTCGACGTGGTCACCGCCGACCTGCAGTCTTCGGTCATGAAGACGCGCATGCAGCCGATCAAGAAGGTCTTCGGCCGCTTCCCGCGGCAGGTCCGCGACCTAGCCCGCAACCTCAAGAAAGAGATCAACCTGGAGCTGATCGGCGAAGAGACCGACCTCGACAAGAACCTCGTCGAGGCGCTCGCCGACCCGCTGGTGCACCTGGTGCGCAACGCGGTCGACCACGGCATCGAAGGCCCGGACGAGCGCGAGGCTGCGGGCAAGGCGCGTTCCGGCCGCGTGGTGCTGTCTGCCGAGCAGGAAGGCGACCACATCCTGCTGTCGATCTCCGACGACGGCAAGGGCATGGACCCGGACGTGCTGCGCGCCAAGGCCGTGGAGAAGGGGCTGCTGGACAAGGACGCCGCCGACCGTCTCTCCGAGTCCGATTGCTACAACCTGATCTTCGCCCCGGGCTTCTCGACCAAGACCGAGATTTCCGACGTCTCTGGCCGCGGGGTTGGCATGGACGTGGTGAAGACCAAGATTTCCCAGCTCAACGGCATCATCAACATCTACTCGACCAAGGGCCAGGGCTCGAAGATCGTCATCAAGGTCCCGTTGACCCTGGCGATCATGCCGACGCTGATGGTGATGCTGGGCAACCAGGCGTTCGCCTTCCCGCTGGTCAACGTCAACGAGATCTTCCATCTCGACCTGTCCAACACCAACGTGGTGGACGGCCAGGAAGTGGTGATCGTCCGCGACAAGGCCCTGCCGCTGTTCTACCTCAAGCGCTGGCTGGTGCCGGGCGCCGAGTGCGACGAGTCCAGCGAAGGCCACGTGGTGATTCTCTCCGTCGGCACCCAGCGCATCGGCTTCGTGGTCGATCAGTTGGTGGGCCAGGAGGAGGTGGTGATCAAGCCGCTCGGCAAGATGCTGCAAGGCACGCCGGGCATGGCCGGGGCGACCATCACCGGGGACGGGCGCATCGCGTTGATCCTCGACGTGCCGAGCATGCTCAAGCGTTACGCGCGGCGTATCTGATTTCGCGCGCGGGGACGCCCGCGCGCGGCAAGGCTTTACTCAGGAGTGTCTATGGCTGTCAAAGTCCTGGTGGTGGACGATTCGGGATTCTTCCGCCGCCGTGTCTCGGAGATTCTTTCCGCCGATCCGCAAATCCAGGTAGTCGGCACGGCCACCAATGGCCGCGAGGCGATCGACCAGGCGCTGGCGCTCAAGCCCGACGTGATCACGATGGACTATGAGATGCCGCTGATGGACGGCATCACTGCCGTACGGACCATCATGCAGCGCTGCCCTACGCCGGTCCTGATGTTCTCTTCGCTGACCCACGAGGGCGCACGGGTGACTCTGGACGCGCTGGATGCCGGCGCGGTGGATTACCTGCCGAAGAACTTCGAGGACATCTCGCGCAACCCGGACAAGGTTCGCCAGTTGCTGTGCGAGAAAGTCCATACCATTGCCCGCGCCAACCGTCGCTACGCTGCCTACGCCACGCCCCCTGCGGCCGGCACACCGGCCAGTGGCGCCGCGAGCGCTCCTGCGCGCCATGCGCCCATCACCAGCGCGCCGGCCGCTCCGGCGCCGGCGACCTCCGCCGCCCCAAAGCGTAAGCCCTACCGGCTGGTAGCCATCGGCACGTCGACCGGTGGGCCGGTGGCGCTGCAGCGGGTCCTGACCCAGCTGCCTGCCAACTTCCCCGCGCCGCTGGTGCTGATCCAGCATATGCCGGCGGCCTTCACCAAGGCCTTCGCCGAGCGGCTGGACAAGCTTTGCAAGATCACCGTCAAGGAAGCCGAGGATGGTGACCTGCTACGTCCGGGCGTGGCCCTGCTGGCGCCGGGTGGCAAGCAGATGATGATCGACGGGCGCGGCGCGGTGCGCATCCTGCCCGGCGACGAGCGCCTGAATTACAAGCCGTGCGTGGACGTCACCTTCGGTTCGGCATCCAAGGCTTATGGCGACAAGGTTCTGGCGGTGGTGCTCACCGGCATGGGCGCCGACGGTCGCGAAGGCGCGCGGATGCTCAAGCAGGGTGGCAGCCAGGTGTGGGCGCAGGATGAGGCCAGTTGCGTGATCTACGGCATGCCGATGGCTATTGCCAAGGCCGGCCTGGCCGACGCGGTGTACAGCCTGGACGATATCGGCCGCCATCTGACCGAGGCATGTGGCTGATGGATGTCCTCAGCCTGGTCGGCCTGATCCTCGCGCTGGTTGCCATCATCGGTGGCAACTTCCTCGAGGGCGGGCACGTCGGCGCGCTGGCTAACGGCCCGGCGGCACTGATCGTGGTCGGCGGCACCCTGGCCGCCGCGCTGCTGCAGACACCGGTAGCGGTGCTCAAGCGCGCCCTGACCATGCTGCGCTGGATGGTTCTGCCGCCGAAGGTAGACTTGGTCGGTGGCATCAATCACGTTGTCGGCTGGAGCATGACCGCGCGCAAGGAGGGCCTGCTGGGCCTGGAATCCGTGGCTGACGCCGAGCGCGATCCCTACGCGCGCAAGGGGCTCCAGTTGCTGGTGGACGGCGCCGAGCCGGAAGCCATTCGCAGCATTCTCGAAGTCGATCTGTACAACCAGGAAAGCCGCGACCTGGCGGCGGCCAAGGTGTTCGAAGCGATGGGCGGCTACTCGCCGACCATCGGCATCATCGGTGCCGTGATGGGCCTGATCCACGTGATGGGCAACCTCGCCGATCCCGGTCAGTTGGGCAGTGGCATTGCCGTGGCCTTTGTCGCCACCATCTACGGTGTCGGCCTGGCCAACCTGTTGCTGCTGCCGGTGGGCAACAAGCTCAAGAGCATTGTGATGCGCCAGTCCTGCTACCGGGAAATGCTGATGGAAGGCCTGTTGTCCATTGCTGAGGGCGAGAACCCGCGGTCCATCGAGCTGAAGCTGCAAGGCTTTGTCGGCTGAGGAGGGGCAAGTGGCCTGCTTGATCGATTCTCCGAGCCATCTCCGGTGCCTGGGGCTCCCAGGCTGCTTTGGCGCTCATTGCCAGAGCGCAACCAGGGCTCGTCGCGCCGTTGTGGCAGCAAGCCCCTGGCCGATTCCGTCGAACGATAGCGCAGGCCACTGACATGCCGCGTCGCAGACACCATGAGGAACACGAGAATCACGAGCGCTGGCTGGTGTCCTATGCGGACTTCATCACCCTGCTGTTCGCCTTCTTCGTGGTGATGTATTCGATCTCCTCGATCAATGAGGGCAAGTACAAGATTCTTTCGGAAACCCTGACCGGTGTGTTCAACCAGGCCGACCGCTCGATCCGTCCGATTCCGGTCGGCGAGGAGCGCCCGCGCACCCAGCAGCCGGACCAGTCGATGACCGATCCGCAGGACGAGGGCCAGGCGCAGGGCAACCCGGATACCCTGCAGCAGATATCCGAAAGCATGCGCGAGGCGTTCGGCGAACTGATCAAGAGCGATCAGGTCAGCGTGCGCGGCAACGAGTTCTGGATCGAGATCACCCTCAACTCCAGCCTGCTGTTCCCCAGCGGGGATGCGGTTCCCAACGATGCCGCATTCGCCATCATCGAGAAGGTCGCCGGGATTCTGGCGCCGTACCGCAACCCGGTGCATGTCGAGGGCTTCACCGACAATGTGCCGATCCACAATGCGCAGTACCCGACCAACTGGGAGCTGTCCACCGCGCGCGCGGCGAGCATCGTACGCATGCTCGCCCAGGACGGCCTGGACGCCAGCCGCCTGGCGGCGGTGGGCTACGGTGAATTCCAGCCGGTGGCGGACAACGCCACGGCGGATGGCCGCGCACGCAATCGTCGGGTAGTGCTGGTGATTTCGCGTAACCTGGAGGTGCGCCGCAGCCTGAGCGGCGTGGGCAGCGCAAAGGCGCAGCCTGACCCGGCGTTGCGTCGCGCTGGCACGCAATCTGCACCAGTGGTTGCCAGCGAGGCGCCCGGCAGTGGCGCCGTCAATTCTTCGTCGTCGGCAGCAGGGAACTGATGTCATGCTTACCCTGATCCGACCCTGTGCAAGCGGGGAGCGAGCACTATGAAAGTCTGGGCGGTAGCCAACCAGAAAGGTGGCGTCGGCAAGACCACATCCTCCATCGCCCTGGCGGGCCTGCTGGCTGACGCCGGCAAGCGCGTGCTGATCGTCGACCTCGATCCGCACGGCTCGATGACCAGTTACTTCGGACACGATCCGGATACCCTGGAGCACAGCGTGTTCGACCTGTTCCTGCACCAGGGCAACGTGCCCGAGGGGCTGCCGGAGCAACTGCTGTTGCCGACCAGCCACGAGAACATCCGCCTGTTGCCCTCGAGCACCGCGCTGGCCACTCTGGAACGCCAGTCGCCCGGGCAGAACGGCCTGGGCCTGGTGGTCTCCCGCAGCCTGGCGCAACTGTGGAACCAGTTCGACCACGCGATCATCGACAGCCCGCCGTTGCTGGGGGTGCTGATGGTCAACGCGATGGCGGCCAGCCAGCACCTGGTAATCCCGGTGCAGACCGAGTACCTCGCGCTCAAGGGCCTGGAGCGAATGGTCAACACGCTGAAGATGGTCAACCGCTCGCGCAAGCAGGCACTGCCGTTCACCATCGTGCCGACCCTGTTCGACCGCCGTACCCAGGCGTCGCTGGGCGCCTTGCGAGTACTGCGTGACACTTACCCGGATACGCTCTGGCAGGCTTTCGTGCCGGTCGACACCAAGCTGCGCGATGCCAGCCGGCACGGCCTGGTGCCGTCGCGCAACGATGCCAACAGCCGCGGCGTGATCGCCTACCGCGCGCTGCTCAAGCATCTGCTGGCCCAACTGCCGGCGGCGCAGGTGGCGTGAGGATGGCGAGCATGAATTTCCGACGAGAGTATTCAAGTCTCACCGTTGAGCTGCCGATAGGCTGGATAGTCACCCTGCGCGGTCATCACCCATGAGTCGTTCCGCTACCGCCACGCGTCCCCAGATTGCGCTGCAGTCCTACCTGGACTCATTGTTGCAGGACGCCTTCGAAGATTTCGCCGACGAGCCGCTGGCGGCGCCCGTTGCCGCGCCCGAGGCGCCGGCTCCGGTTGCCCTGGCGAGCGTCGAGACTGTCGTGCTGCCGGTTGCCGAGCCGCAGCCAACGCTGGTCGAGCCGCAGCACGACAGCATCAGCCTGGACGAATTCGAGGCCGCCGTGCTCGAAGAGCAGGTGCGCGATGCGCGCCTGAGCCTCGCCCGCGAGCCGGCCGTCGCCCGGGCCGAGCCTGAGCCGATCGGCTTGCCGCCAGTCGAACCGGAGGCACCGGCGCAACTGGCGCAGGTCATCGAGCTGCGTCAGCCGGGCAGCGCCGAATTGCCGGCTGCGCCGCTGGCCTTGCTGGATGATGGCCGTCCGACCTGGGCGGCCGAGCCATTCGAGTGTCTGCTGTTCGACGTTGCAGGCCTGACGCTGGCGGTACCGCTGGTATGCCTTGGCTCGATCTACCCGCTGGCGGGGCATGAGCTGACCCCGCTGTTCGGTCAGCCGGACTGGTTCCTCGGCATCTTGCCCGGCCAGAGCGGCAACCTGAAGGTGCTGGATACGGCGCGCTGGGTAATGCCCGAGCGCTACCGCGACGACTATCGCGAAGGCTTGCAGTACGTGATCTCCGTACAAGGCTACGAGTGGGGGCTGGCGGTGCACCAGGTCAGCCGCTCGGTGCGCCTTGATCCGGCCGAGGTTAAGTGGCGCTCCCAGCGCCAGCAGCGCCCGTGGCTGGCGGGTACGGTGATCGAACAGATGTGCGCGCTGCTCGATGTCTCGGCCCTGGCCGAACTGATCGCCAGCGGTGCGACCAGGCGTCCGCAGCCCTGAGGCGGCGTTACCCTTTGAACGCCAATCCATTTAAAGAAAGCCACCGTGCCGCCTGTGGCACGGTTCGACGAAGAGGTTAGGGGATATGAAGAAAACGTCAGCGCAGGGTGCCGAAGATCCGATTCTGCAGTGGGTCACCTTCCGCCTGGACAACGAGACCTACGGCATCAATGTGATGCAGGTCCAGGAAGTGCTGCGCTACACCGAGATCGCTCCGGTGCCGGGTGCTCCGAGCTATGTGCTGGGCATCATCAACCTGCGCGGCAACGTGGTGACCGTGATCGATACCCGCCAGCGCTTCGGCCTGGATCCGGCACCGGTTTCCGATAACACCCGCATCGTCATCATCGAGGCGGACAAGCAGGTGGTGGGTATCCTGGTCGACAGCGTTGCCGAGGTGGTTTACCTGCGCCAGTCCGAGATCGAGACCGCGCCGAATGTCGGTAACGAAGAGTCGGCCAAGTTCATTCAGGGCGTCTGCAACAAGAACGGCGAACTCTTGATCCTGGTCGAACTGGACAAGATGATGACCGAGGAAGAATGGTCGGAGCTGGAGAGCATCTGACATGTTGATTGCACTGGTGGTCCTGGGTGTGGCCTGTGTCGGCCTGGCGGCGGTATGCGTCTGGCTGGCGGGGCGGCAGCGTGCCCAGGAAGGCCAGGTTGTGCAGTTGGCCAAGCAGCTTGCTGTGCTGGAACAGCGCGTGAAGGAGCAGGGCAAGCGTATCGAGTCCTACCAGCAGATCAACATCCGCATGGGCGAGGAGTTGCGCGAACTGAGCAGGCAGGTCGCGCCGCTGCCCGAGCGCCTGACCCGCATGGAGCAGCGCGACCCCACCAGCCTGTCTTTCAGCCAGGCCGCGCGGTTGGTCGGGATGGGCGCTTCCGCCTCCGACCTGACCCAGAGCTGCGGGCTGTCCCAGGCCGAGGCCGAACTGGTCGCGCGCCTGCACCAGGGCAAGCTCCCGGAGTGAGGTGTGCCGCGGCCCGGCGTCCTGCCGGCCGCGTATTCCAGACGCCTGGGGCCGACTCCGGGCGGACGTGCCCGCCAATCGGTATTGCGGCTTGTAGTTCGCGCCTTACCGATATTTCGGACTTGTCTGATAAGAATGGCGGCAAATCGTCGCTAGATTGGTGCCATCAGAGAACCCTTGAGGGCCACCGATATGGCAACCAATTCGCCTCGGGCAATGGTGCTGTGCTCGCATCCGGGCCGATTGCTCAACTACAGCGTCCTGCTTAACAGGCTGGAGTTCTACCATCTGAGCCTGTGTCTGAACCTCGATGAAGTGCGCAAGGCGCTTGCCGCCAAGCAGCGCTACAGCCTGTTCATCCACGACGACTTCGTGCCCGGCGCCAGCGCGCTGATGAGCCTGAAAGCGCTCAGCCAGAGCAATGCCTTTCGACAGTTCGTACTGGTCGGCAACTTCAGCGCCGAGGAGAAGAGCGGGTTGTTCCAGTGGGCCTGGACGCATCGCGTGCCGTTGCTGGAGGTGCTGGACAAGCCCATCTCGCTGGCGCAACTGCGCGAGGTCACCGGCAGCATGGTGCTCTACCAGAGCGAGGACGAATGCCCCATCGACGCTTCGGTGCGCGAGATTCGCGATTACCAGGTGCCGGGTGACCGTCATTGCGACAGCGCCTTGCGCTGATTCCTCTCAGCCGCCGCTCTCCGCTGGCCCTTCCAGCAGCAAGGGGCGCTGCGCCGCTCCGTCCGGCGGGCTCTTGCCCTTCAGATACCAGGCAAAGGCAATGATTTCGGCGATGGTGCGGTACAGCGCCTCGGGAATCGCCTCGCCCAGCTCCAGTCGCGCCAGCAGGCGCACCAGGTCGGCATTTTCGTAGATCGGCACTTCATGGTGTCGTGCGATTGCCAGGATCGCCTCGGCCAGTTCATCGTCACCCTTGGCGGTGAGGGTCGGAGCCGTCTGCCCGTCGTAATTGAGGGCAATGACCTGACGCGGGGCCTTCTTCGGTGTTTTCATGCCTTTTCGTCCACCCAGCGCTGCTCCACGGCAGTCCGTGCGCCCTGTGGCGGCTTGCCCTGGGTGCAGGAAAGTTCGCCCACGGTCAGCCCGGCGTCGTTCAGGCGCTGGCGCAGATGGCTCAGTTCGCGCTCGATCAGGCTGGCGGTGCTGGAGCGCTCGGCCCATAGCTGGCTGGCGATGCTGCCCTGGTTCAGCGTGGCCTGAGCCTGGACTGGCCCCAGCGGGTCGAGGTCGAAGGCCAGTTCCACCCGCCAGAGCGTCTCCCGCGCCTGTTCGCGCTCGCTGGCCTGGCGTTCTTCCTGCTGGATACGGACCTGTAGCGGCACCAACTGCTGTTGCTGACGCATGGGGATTTCCATCTGCCAGGTATTGAGCTGCGTACCGTCGGGCAGCACTTCGTTCTGCGACAGGCTGGAAAGCTGGTGTGTCTGCAGTCGTGCCACCGCAGCGGCGGCGAGCTTGAGCAGGGATTCGAGGTCGCCGTCCTCTTTCAACTGGTGTGCCAGCCGGCTTGGCAGCGGGAAGCTGATCGGCGGTGGTGTGCGTCCGCCGGTCTGCCCCAGCACGCCGAGCGCATTGCGCACAAAGGCCGGCAGCGCCTGGGCGAGGTTGCTGGCACCCGCCAGCGCATTACCCGGCAGATTGCCGAGTACCGAGGCGGCGGTGCCGTTCTGCGCCGGCAGCAACTGGGCGATCAGTCTCAGCAGATTTGCCTTGAGGTCCTGCGGCAGGCCCGCGGTGCCTCGCAGCAATTGGGCCTCGAGGAATACACCGCTCTGCTGCATGGCCTGGGCGACGCCCTTGGCGTTGCCGAGCTGGCGAACGTCGGGGAGAGCGGCCAGCAGCTTGTCGACCGCCTGTTGCAACTCGGGTGACACGGCTTGCCCCCGCCCCGCACCCTGCAATGCGCTGAACAGCCCTTCCAGCGACCCCTGGCGGCTCTGCTGGCTGGCCAACTGGCGGCTCAGGTCGAGTTGGTCGAGGCGGCTGGTCAACGGCAGGAACTGCAGCGCCTGCGCACCCTGTACGCGCGCGCTGAGCAGGCTGCCAAGCGGCAGCGGCTGGGAAGATTCGAGGCTGAGCTGGCGGCCCGCCAGCGGCGTGTTGAGCAGGCTCACCAGTACCTTGTAGATCGCCTGGTCCGCTTTGCCCTGGGCGACCAACTGGCTAGCCTCGACCTTGCCCTGGAGCAGCGTGCCGACCGGCAACAGGTTGAGATCGAGGCTTTCCAGCGGTGCTTGTGCGGTGCTGGCCTGGTTCAGAAGCACGGCGGCGAGGTTGGTCTGCGACAATGCCGAGAGTTGCAGCGTGGCGCCCTGGGGTAGCGACTGCGGGCTTTCGGCGCTGATCAGGGTCTGCTGGCCGCTGGCCAGCGTCAGACGCAACAGGAGCTGGAAACTTACCTGGGTGTCGCGTACCGCTACCACTTCGGCCTGGGCCTTCTCTCCGGGAGGCAGCAGGTCGCCCAGGCTCTGTGCGAGCTTCAGCGTCAGCTCAGCCGAGCTGGGTGCGCTGCGCGCTGGCGGAGTGGGCGGGAGCGGGCGGGAAGCGCCAATTTCGCTCGGCATCGGAAACCTGCTGGTGCGGTTGAAGTAGAAGGGTGCTCACTGTATCGGCGGGGCGCCGCCGCACTTTAGATCCGCCCGGCGGTTGCTTATCGAAAATATTCGAGGCTGGAACTGACGGATAATGTGGCAACAAGCCGCAGGCTGTTAAGGCTGGATTAAGCTGGCCGACGTTAAAGTGATGGCCAGGCTTGCGATGAATGCGAAAATTCGCGGCTGGAAACGATTGTTGCCTATTGTTGAAGGCTGCTTTGTTTTGAGTTGCGATAGGCTGCAACGTAATATTGCATTTTGATTGCCGCATGGACCGCAGGCTTCGACGGGTGGTGTGCGGTGATGACATTTGCAGAATTGAAGCGTCTCTGGAGAATCGAAATGCTGGGTGGCGAGGAGCGCCGCTTCAGTTGGACTCGCCTGTTCCGACGCTACCGGCAGCGTTCGCGCTACCGCTTCATGTTCTGGTTCCGTCTGGCCCAATACCTGTACTCCAAGCCCAGCCGATTCTGGCAACAGCGCGCCCTGCGCATGGGCGACCGGCTGGCCGAGCGCTTCGGCATAGAGATCCCGGTCACCATTCCGATCGGCGAGGGTCTCTACATCCCGCACCTGGTGGGCATCGTCATTACCCGCAAGGCTGTGATCGGCAAGAACTTCAGTATTTTCCAGAACACCACCATCGGCCAGAAGAACGACGGCAGCAGGCCCATCGTGATCGGTGACAACGTCAGCGTCGGCGCCAACGCCTGCATCATTGGCGACGGCCTGCAGATCGGCGACAACGTATCCATCGGTGCCGCGGCCTTCGTCAACGCCGACGTGCCGGCAGGGCACGCGTACATCTCGCGCCATACCCACGGCCTGATTCCCCTGAAGCAGGGGGCATTCCCCATCAGCACCATTCATACCCGTCGCGCTCGCAGAGAAGACGAGCACCCGGACGACCACTCCGGGCCGCATAGTCGCCGCAGCGCCTGAGGTCACGTTACACCCTGTCGTAAAACCTGACGTCGGCGGTAGGAGCGGCTGTGTATAATGCGCCGCCCGTGGCCGTGGTTGGCGGCCCGGACGGTATTGCCGGATTCGTTTTCTGCCTGATGGTTGCCGATGCCTTTGACCCGTCCACTTCTCGAAACCGTGGCGCTCGCATGCGAGCGGGACTGGCGCATGCTGTTCGAGCGTCTCGACCTGCGCCTTGGCGCTGGCGAGATGTTGCAGATCGTCGGCCCCAACGGTAGCGGAAAGACCAGCCTGCTGCGCCTGCTCAGCGGGCTGATGCAGCCCACCGCCGGTGAGGTGCTGCTCGATGGCCGGCCATTGCATGAACAACGGGGCGAGCTGGCCCGCCTGCTGCTGTGGATTGGCCATGCCGCCGGCATCAAGGGGCTGCTGACCGCCGAGGAAAATCTCGCCTGGCTCTGCGCGCTGCACCAGCCGGCCAGCCGCGACGCCATCTGGCAGGCCCTCGCCGCCGTCGGCCTGCGCGGCTTCGAGGATGTTCCCTGCCACACCCTGTCCGCCGGCCAGCAGCGCCGTGTGGCGTTGGCGCGCCTGTACCTGGAGGCGCCGCCGCTGTGGATTCTCGATGAGCCATTCACCGCGCTCGACAAGCAGGGCGTGGCGCAGTTGGAAGAGCACCTTGCCGGGCACTGTGAGCGGGGGGGGCTGGTCGTGCTGACCACTCACCATACGCTGGAGCGCATGCCCGCCGGCTACCGCGCTCTCGACCTGGGGCAGCACGCGAGAGAGGTGGCGGCGCGATGAGCAACGTCTTCACCCTGCTGCTCGCCCGCGAGACCCGCCTGCTGTTCCGCCGTCCTGCGGAGCTGGCCAACCCCCTGGTGTTCTTCGCCATCGTCATCGCGCTGTTCCCGCTGGCGGTCGGCCCCGAGTCGGAAATGCTCAAGAACCTCTCGCCCGGGTTGGTCTGGGTCGCGGCGCTGCTGGCGGTGCTGCTCTCGCTGGATGGCCTGTTCCGCAGCGATTTCGAAGATGGCTCGCTGGAACAGTGGGTCCTTTCGCCGCACCCTCTGCCACTTCTGGTACTGGCCAAAGTGCTGGCACACTGGCTGATTTCCGGGCTGGCGCTTGTGCTTTTGTCGCCGTTGTTCGCCCTCATGCTGGGTCTGCCGGCGCGCTGCCTGCCTGACCTGTTGCTGTCCTTGCTGCTGGGTACGCCGGTCTTGAGCCTCCTGGGTGCAGTTGGCGCGGCGCTGACGGTAGGGCTCAAGCGTGGTGGCCTGCTGCTGGCGCTGCTGATCCTGCCGCTGTACATACCGGTGCTGATCCTGGGCAGCGGTGCCTTGCAGGCTTCCCTGCAGGGTTTGCCGACCGCCGGGCACCTGTTGTGGCTGGCCAGCCTGACGGCGTTAGCATTGACGCTGACGCCCTTTGCCATCGCCGCCGGGCTGAAGATCAGCGTCGGCGAGTGAACGAACGATCGCCGGCCCTGGAAGGGACTGGCGGCGGAAACTAGAGCCCTGAATTACAGAGCCTGATGATGAACTGGACTTGGTTTCACAAGCTTGGGTCGCCCAAGTGGTTCTACGAGATCAGCGGACGCTGGCTACCCTGGTTCGCCGTTGCCGCGGTGCTGCTGATGAGCGTCGGTATCGTCTGGGGCCTGGCCTTCGCGCCGCCGGATTATCAGCAGGGCAACAGCTTCCGCATCATCTATATCCACGTCCCGGCGGCGTTTCTCGCGCAGTCCTGCTACGTGATGCTGGCGGTAGCCGGCGCCATCGGCCTGATCTGGAAAATGAAGATCGCCGACGTCGCCGTGCAATGCGCCGCGCCGATTGGCGCCTGGATGACCTTCGTGGCGCTGGTGACCGGCGCCATCTGGGGCAAGCCGACCTGGGGCGCCTGGTGGGTCTGGGATGCGCGCCTTACCTCGATGCTGATCCTGCTGTTCCTTTACTTCGGCGTCATCGCCCTCGGCCAGGCCATCACCAACCGCGACAGCGCGGCCAAGGCCTGTGCGGTGCTGGCAATCGTCGGCGTAGTGAACATCCCGATCATCAAGTACTCGGTGGACTGGTGGAACACTCTGCACCAGCCTGCCACCTTCACGCTTACCGAGAAGCCGCCGATGCCGCCGGAAATGTGGATTCCGCTGCTGCTGATGGTTGCTGGCTTCTACTGTTTCTTCGCCGTGGTGCTGCTGATGCGGATGCGTCTGGAAGTGCTCAAGCGTGAGTCCCGCACGGCGTGGGTCAAGGCGGAAGTGGAGCGCGCGATATGAGTTTCCAGTCGTTCGGCGATTTCCTCGCTATGGGCCACCACGGTCCCTATGTATGGTCGGCCTACGCCATCAGTCTGGCGGTGTTGGCGATCAATGTCGTCTCGCCCATGCTGGCGCGCCGTCGTTACCTGCAAGAAGAGGCGCGTCGTCTGCGCCGGGAGGCCAACAAGTGAATCCGGTCCGCAAGAAGCGCCTGTACATTGTCCTCGCCATCGTCGCCGGCGTTGGCGTCGCCGTCAGCCTGGCGCTGTCGGCCTTGCAGCAGAACATCAACCTGTTCTACACCCCGACCCAGATCGCCAACGGCGAGGCTCCGCACGATACGCGCATCCGTGCTGGCGGCATGGTGGAGAAGGGCTCGCTGAAGCGCTCGGCGGACTCCCTGGACGTCGAATTCGTGGTCACCGACTTCGCCAAGGAAGTCACGGTGAAATACCGTGGCATCCTGCCGGACCTGTTCCGCGAAGGGCAGGGCATCGTGGCCCTCGGCAAGATCGACGCCAATGGCGTGCTGACCGCCGACGAAGTGCTGGCCAAGCACGATGAGAAATACATGCCGCCGGAAGTCACCAAAGCGTTGAAGGACAGCGGCAAGCTGGAGCATTACGAGGCCACCCAGGCGGGTGGCGGTGCTGCGCAGGGGAGCAACTGAGATGGTTCCTGAACTCGGCCACTTGGCGCTGATCCTGGCGCTGTGCATGGCGCTGGTGATGTCTTTCTTCCCACTGGTCGGCGCCTGGCGCGGCGATCGTCAATGGATGAGCCTGGCGCGTCCGGCTGCCTGGGGGCAGTTCGCCTTCCTGGCGTTCTCCTTCGGTTGCCTGACCTGGGCCTTCCTCCACGACGACTTCTCCGTGGCCTACGTGGCCAGCAACTCCAACAGCGCGCTGCCGTGGTTCTACAAGTTCAGCGCGGTATGGGGCGCCCACGAGGGTTCGCTGCTGTTGTGGGCACTGATCCTCGGCGGATGGACCTTCGCTGTTTCGGTGTTCTCCCGCCAGTTGCCGGAAGTGATGCTGGCCCGCGTGCTGGCCGTGATGGGCATGATCAGCACCGGTTTCCTGCTGTTCCTGATCATTACCTCCAACCCCTTCAGCCGCCTGCTGCCGCAGGTGCCGTCGGACGGCAACGATCTCAACCCGCTGTTGCAGGATCCCGGCCTGATCTTCCACCCGCCGATGCTCTACATGGGTTATGTGGGCTTCTCGGTCGCCTTCGCCTTCGCCATCGCGGCGCTGCTCGGCGGTCGCCTTGACGCGGCCTGGGCGCGCTGGTCGCGGCCCTGGACCCTGGTGGCCTGGACTTTCCTCGGCATTGGCATCGTGCTCGGCTCCTGGTGGGCCTACTACGAACTGGGCTGGGGCGGCTGGTGGTTCTGGGACCCGGTGGAAAACGCCTCCTTCATGCCCTGGCTGGTGGGTACTGCGCTGATCCACTCGCTGGCGGTGACCGAAAAGCGTGGGGTGTTCAAGAGCTGGACCGTGCTGCTGGCCATCGCGGCCTTCTCCCTGAGCCTGCTGGGCACCTTCCTGGTCCGTTCCGGTGTGCTGACCTCGGTGCACGCATTCGCCTCCGATCCCGAGCGCGGCGTGTTCATCCTGGCTTTCCTGCTGGTGGTGGTCGGCGGCTCGCTGACACTGTTCGCTCTACGCGCGCCGGTGGTCAAGAGCCAGGTCGGCTTCGCCCTGTGGTCCCGCGAGACCCTGCTGCTGCTGAACAACCTGATCCTTGTGGTGACCGCCTCGATGATCCTGCTCGGCACCCTCTACCCGCTGGTGCTCGATGCTATCAGCGGTGCCAAGCTGTCGGTCGGCCCGCCGTACTTCAACGCACTGTTCGTGCCGCTGATGGCGATCCTCATGCTGGCCCTGGCGGTCGGTGTGCTGGTGCGCTGGAAGGACACCCCGACCCGCTGGCTGCGCGGCATGCTGACGCCCGTGCTGATCGGCACCCTGGTGCTCGGTGTGGCCGGCAGCTTCCTCTATGGCGAGTTGCACTGGGAAGTGCTCGCGGTGTTCCTGCTGGCTGCCTGGGTAGTGCTGGCCGGCGTGCGCGACTTCTTCGACAAGGTCCGCCACAAGGGTGTGATCGCTGGTGCTGCCAGCCTCAATCGCAGCTACTGGGGCATGCAACTGGCGCACTTCGGTATAGCCATCTGCGCCATCGGCGTGGTGCTCACCAGTCAGTTCAGCGCCCAGCGTGACCTGCGCATGGAGCCGGGCGAGATGGTCGAGTTGGCTGGCTACCAGTTCCGCTTCGAAGGCACCCATCACTTCGAAGGGCCGAACTTCACCTCCGACAAGGGCACCGTGCGCGTGACCCGCAATGGTTCCGAAGTTGCGGTGTTGCACCCCGAGAAACGCCTGTACAGCGTGCAGAACTCGATGATGACCGAGGCCGGCATCCACGGCAGCCTGACCCGCGACCTCTACGTTGCCCTGGGCGAGCCGCTGGAAAACAACGCCTGGGCAGTGCGGGTGCACATCAAGCCGTTCGTTCGCTTCATCTGGCTCGGGGGCCTGATGATGGCGCTGGGCGGCGTGCTGGCGGCGCTTGATCGTCGCTACCGGGTGAAAGTGAAAACGCGTGTACGTGAGGCCCTGGGCCTCGCTGGACAGGGAGCCTGAGCGTGAAGCGTGCGATCCTGCTGTTGCCATTGGCGATCTTCCTGGTCGTCGCGGTGTTCCTTTTCCGTGGCCTGTGGCTGGACCCCAGCGAGCTGCCGTCGGCACTGATCGGCAAGCCGTTCCCGGCGTTCTCGCTGCCCAGCGTCACCGAACCAGGCAAAACCTACACCGAGGCCGATCTGAAGGGGCGCCCGGCGCTGGTCAATGTCTGGGGCACCTGGTGCCCGACCTGCCGCTTCGAGCACCCGGTGCTCACCGACTTGGCCGCCAAGGGCGTGGTGATCTACGGCGTCAACTACAAGGACGACGCCGCCGCTGCGCAGAAGTGGCTCAAGGAACTGCACAACCCCTATCTGCTGAACATCGCCGACGCGCAGGGCACCCTGGGCGTCGACCTGGGGGTGTATGGCGCGCCCGAGACCTACATCATCGACAAGGACGGCATCATCCGGCACAAGCTGGTCGGCGCCGTTGACGAGAAAGTCTGGCGCGAACAGCTCGCGCCGATCTACCAGGGGCTGGTTGACGAGGCGGGGGGCAAATGAAGCGCTATCTCGCCATCGCCGCGCTGGGGCTGGCTCTGAGCGGTGTTGCCCGTGCGGCCATCGATACCTATGAGTTCGCCGATGAGGCCGAACGCCAGCGATTCCGCGACCTGACCACCGAACTGCGCTGCCCGAAGTGCCAGAACCAGGACATCGCCGATTCCAACGCGCCCATCGCTGCAGACCTGCGCAAGCAGATCTACAGCCAGTTGCAGCAGGGCAAGAGCAACCAGCAGATCGTCGACTACATGGTCGATCGCTACGGCGAGTTCGTGCGCTACAAGCCCGAAATCAACGAGCGCACCTGGCTGCTCTGGTTCGGCCCGGCGGCATTGCTGGGCCTGGGCATCATCGTGATCGGCACCATCGTCGTGCGCCGTCGGCGCCCGGCCGCGGCCACCTCCACCACGCTGTCCGCCGAGGAGCAGGCGCGTCTCGACCAATTGCTGGATAACCAAGACAAATGATCGATTTCTGGCTCGCTGCCGGCCTGCTGTTGCTGGCTGCCCTGGCATTCCTCCTGATTCCTCTGCTGCGTGGACGCCGCGCCCAGGCCGAGGAAGACCGGACCGCCCTCAACGTCGCCCTTTACCAGGAGCGCCTGGCCGAACTCACCGCCCAGCGTGATGCCGGCACCCTCGACGATGCCCAGCTCGAAGCGGGCCGCGCCGAGGCAGCTCGCGAACTGCTGGCCGATACCGACGGAACCGGCGAAGACCGTCGTTCCCGCCTGGGCCGCGCCGCGCCGCTGCTGGTCGCGCTGGTGCTGCCGTTCCTCGCGCTCGGCCTGTACCTGCACTGGGGTGCCAGCGACAAGGTGGCCTTGTCCCGCGAGTTCGCCCAGGCCCCGCATTCGATGGAAGAAATGACCTCGCGCCTGGAGCGTGCCGTGCAGGCACAGCCGGACTCCGCCGAAGGCTGGTACTTCCTCGGCCGCACCTACATGACCCAGAACCGCGCCGCCGATGCCGCCAGGGCCTTCGAGCAGGCCGCGCGTCTGTCCGACCGCCAGCCGGAAGTGCTCGGCCAGTGGGCGCAGGCGCTGTATTTTGCCGGTGACAAGTCGCTGAGTTCGCAGGTGCGCGCCCTGGCCAATGAAGCGCTGAAGAAGGATCCGCAGGAAGTCACGACCCTGGGGCTGCTCGGCATTGCCGCCTTCGAGGACGAGAAGTTCGCCGACGCCATTGACTACTGGGGCCGCCTGGTCGCAGTGCTGCCGCAGGATGATCCTTCCCGCGACGCCATCGCCGGCGGCATCGAGCGTGCCCGCCAGCGCATGCTCGAGAAGGGCCAGACTCCGCCCGAGGCGCCGGTTGCAGCCGCCACTGACGGAGTGACCCTGAAGGTGAAGGTCGACCTGACCGCTGCCGTGAAGGGCCAGGTGAAGCCGGATGACAGCGTGTTCGTATTTGCCCGCGCCGTGAGCGGACCGCCGATGCCGCTGGCGGTGAAGCGCCTGAAAGTGTCCGACCTGCCTGCCGAAGTCGCCCTGAGCGATGCTGATGCGATGATGCCGCAGCTCAAGCTCTCGGCGTTTCCCGAGGTGCAACTGGTCGCCCGCGTATCGCGCGCGGGCAATGCCACCGCTGGGGAATGGATCGGACGCAGCAAACCGCTGTCTACTGCCCAGGCCGGCGAACAGGCAGTGACCATCGACGGTCCGGATCAACGCTGAATCGAGGGGAGGGTGGTGTGATGAAGGGCAGACTGCTGGCGCTGAGCGCCTTGCTGGTACTGGGTGGTTGCGTGGTGCAGCCGCAGCAGCCGGAGCAACCGCCGGTCCAGACGCCGCCCTCGACCCACCCCGGCACTACCAGGCCGCCAGTTAAGTCGTCCTCCTCACCGATCACTCCGCAGCCGAGCGTACCGCAGCCCACCTCCAGGCGTCCGCCGCAATTCGCTCCGCCGCCCGGCGGCAATGGCCGTTGGGATGGCAGCCTGGGCGTCTATGTGATGCAGGGGCAGAAAGACACCTATTACCGCCAGCGGACCTATTACCACTGGGACAACGGCTGGTTCTGGAGCGTCGGCCCACAAGGGCCGTGGACCGAAACCGACAGCAGCGGGGTGCCGCCAGGGCTGACGCGCAAGTACAGCGCGCCGTAATCGGCCCGGTATCAGCCATCCTGCGGCTGATGGAGCGTCGCGTTCGAGGCAGGCTGCAGTCGAACGTTCCCATCTGCGCCCCCACTTCTATCGCTTCCACGCGGTTGCGTCCGCTGGCCTTGGCCCGGTACAGCGCCTTGTCCGCCGCGGCATACAGTGCTTCATAGGTGCCCGGCATGCCGGCTTGGAGGCTGGCGATGCCGAAGCTGGCCGTCAGGTAAAGCAGGCCATCTTTCAGGGGCAGCGGCGTGTCTTCCAGCAGCATGCGGATCTTCTCGGCGATGGTTCGCGCCTGGGCCTGCCCAGTGTCCGGCAGCAACAGCAGGAATTCCTCGCCGCCCAGGCGCGCTACGCTGTCTCCAGTGCGGGTGTGGTTGCGCAGCAGGTTGGCGGCATGGCGAATCACCTCGTCGCCCAGAGGATGCCCGTAGCGGTCGTTGATGAACTTGAAATGATCCAGGTCCACCATGAGCAGGCTGACCGGTGCCGCCTGGCGGGCCGCGCGGGACAGTTCCATCGTTACCAGTTGGTCGAACTGCCGGCGGTTGAACAGCCCGGTCAGCGGATCGTGGCCGGCGAGGTATTCCAGTTGCCGGTTCTTTTCCTCCAGTTCCCTCCGTTGCTGGCGAAGGAATGCCCGCTGGCGCAAGTTGCGCACATGGCCGTGCCAGAGGATCAGCGACAGCAGCAGGCCGATGCCGCAGATGGTCAGGCCGCCCATCTGGTTGGATAGGCGTAGCTGTGGCGTGGCCTGGGTCAGCATCATCGTCCCTTCGAACACTGCCAGGGCGATGATGTAGAGCGTGATGGCATGTCGAGGCCGCAACAGAATGATCAGAGCAGTGGCCACCGACGCCATCAGGAGTGGAGTGATGCTGCTGGCCACCTGCTGGTCGACACCGGTGATCGCAATGCCGAAACCCAGCAGGATGGCGCTGCCCAGCAGGGTCAGGAGATTCATGAACCACAACGGAGCGTTGCGCCGTGGCCGAGAGATGAGCCAGGCGAGGATGCCCAGGCCGCCCAGCAGCCCGGCGACAGTGGCGTGGACCCGGATGATATCCACCCGCCAGCCATCGAACTCGGGGCTGGAACCCTGGAGGTTGAGCCAGAAGACCAGGATATGGATCAGATCGAACGGCACCGCGAGGGCGGCCAGGAAATATAGCCGCCGCAGGTTTTCCCGGGCGATTGGCAGGGCCAGCGCGTCGTTGATCGCGATGGCGTGCTGTACTCGCTGCTGCAGCGTCCTGGACACGAACTCTGCCCCTCCTGAGCAATGCCGGGCAATTGGAGAATAGACAGCCGCGATGCTGGTGTCGTGGCAGGCGAGAACGAAGTGACCCACGCAGCCGGGAGTGCTGTCTGAATCTACCTTCGAGAAATTGCTATAGCCGGCAACTTCCCATCTTGGATCATTGTCGGAAAAGGCTTCTGCGGGCATAGTCCGCCCCCCTGCGTGCTGAAGGAACAAGTCATGAACAGAGTGCAACGCCTGACGGTGGATGATGGCCTGGATGCCGAGCGCGCCTTGCTGGACGAGGCTTTTTGCGCCACCCGGGATAGCGGGCTCCTGTTCTGGCAACCGCTTCGGCAGGCATTGGTGATGCCGCGTCGGCTGAGCCGCCTGGACGGTTTCGCCGAAGCCGAGCGAGCCTGCGCCGAACTCGGCTGGCCGGTTGCCCTGCGCGATACCGGCGGCGAGCCGGTGCCGCAGTCGCCCGCGGTGCTCAACGTTGCCCTGGTCTACGCGGTGCCCGTGGCGGACAACGAGCAGACCCGTATCGAGACCGCTTACCAGCGCCTTTGCCAGCCGCTCTGCGACTGGCTGGCGGCGCTGGGGCTGGAGCCGGGCCTGGGTGAGGTCGAGGGAGCCTTCTGCGATGGACGCTACAACGTCAATCTCGGCGGTCGCAAGCTGGTAGGCACCGCGCAGCGCTGGCGTCGCCGGCCGAGCGATGGGCGCTACGTGGTGCTCGCCCACGGCGCGATCCTGATGGACAACCAGCGGGAGCCGATGGTCGACGTGGTCAACGTGTTCTATCAGCGCTGCGGGCTCGGCATGCGCTGCCGGGCGCAAGCCCATGTGGCGCTCGAAGAGCGTCACGAGCGGCCGTGGCTGCAGGTCGAGGCTCTGGCCGGGCAATTCCAGCGGCACCTGCTTGCCGAAGGCGTGGTTCTGGATGCCTGAAATGAACGAAATGGGTGGATGTTCGCTTCGCCCCAAACCTTCCAAGGAGTCTTGATACATGGAACATGGGACGAATTACCTTCAGTCGACCGTGGTATTCCTGCTCGCGGCGGTCTTCATGGTGCCGCTGGCCAAGCGCATGCAGCTCGGCGCGGTACTCGGCTACCTGCTGGCCGGTGTGTTCATCGGCCCATCGCTGCTGGGGCTGATCGACAACCCGGAAAGCGTCGCCAGTCTGTCCGAACTGGGCGTGGTGCTGCTGCTCTTCATCATCGGCCTGGAACTCTCGCCCAAGCGCCTGTGGGTGATGCGCAAGCAGGTGTTCGGCGTGGGGCTGGCCCAGGTACTGCTCACGGCCCTTGCCCTGGGTAGCCTAGGGGTACTGGCGTTCGACCTGCCGGTGAATACCTCCGTTGTGATCGGCGGCGGCCTGGCGCTGTCGTCCACCGCCTTCGGCCTGCAGATCCTCGCCGAGCGCAAGGAACTCAACAGCCAATACGGCCGCCTGGCCTTCGCCATCCTGCTGTTCCAGGACATCGCGGCGATTCCGCTGATCGCCATGATCCCACTGCTCGGTGCGCGTGCCGACTCAACCGCGCCCGGCGGCGATATCGCCCACGTCATGGAAGTGGTTGGCAGCATCGCCGTAGTGGTGATCGGCGGGCGCTTCCTGTTGCGCCCGGTGTTTCGTTCGGTCGCCCGCACTGGCCAGGCCGACCTGTCGACCGCCACCGCGCTGCTGGTAGTGGTGGGTACCGCCTGGCTGATGGAGGAGGCGGGCGTATCGATGGGGCTTGGCGCGTTCCTCGCCGGCTTGCTGCTGGCAGATTCCGAATACCGCCACGAGCTCGAAGCGCAGATCGAACCGTTCAAGGGCCTGCTGCTGGGCCTGTTCTTCATCAGCGTGGGTATGAGTGCCGACCTTGGCCTGCTGCGCAGCGAGCCGGCGAGGGTGATCGGCCTGACCCTGTTGCTGGTGGGAATCAAATTGCCGGTGCTGTTCCTCATCGGCCGCCTGGCCGGTGGCCTGGACAAGGTGTCGGCGATTCGCCTGGGGGTGCTGCTCGGGGCGGGCGGCGAATTCGCTTTCGTGGTGTTCAAGCTGGCCCTGGCTCAGGGCCTGATGGATGCCGATCTGCATGCGCTGCTGGTGCTGGGTATCACCCTTTCGATGGCGATGACACCGCTGCTGGTGCTGATGCTGGCTCGCAGCATCAAGCCCAAGCCCACCGCATTGCGCGAGCCGCCGGCCGAGTACCGGCAGATGCCGGACGACGCTCCGCGGGTGGTGATCGCTGGCATGGGCCGGATGGGGCAGGTGGTCGCCCGTATCATGCGTGCCCAGCGTGTGCCATTCGTGGCGCTGGATACCTCGGTGGATACCATTGAGTTGACGCGCAGCTACGGCAATATTCCGATCTTCTATGGCGACCCGCTGCGGCCGGAAATCCTCCGTGCCGCGCAGGTGGAGAAGGCCGAATTCTTCGTAGTCGCCACCGATGATCCGCAGACCAACATCGAGACCGCGCGGCTGGCGCGCAAGTTGTATCCGCACATCAAGGTCATTGGCCGGGCACGCAACCGCCAGCACGTCTATCACCTGCTCGACGCCGACGCGACGCCGGTGCGCGAGACCTTCCATTCCAGCCTGGAAATGAGCCGCACGCTGCTCTGCGGCCTGGGGCTGAACGAAGAGCAGGCGGCTGCCCGCATCCGCCGCTTCAAGCGTCACGACGAAGCGGTGCTGATGGCCCAGTACCGGGTCTACGACGACGAGAAGGCAGTGATCCAGACCGCCCGCGAAGCGCGCAATGAACTGGAAACGCTGTTCGAGGCGGACCACCTGGAAGACCAGGGCATCGGCCACAACTGAACCCGCTCCCTGCCGGCGCTGCGCGGGCGGTGTCGGCGCTTGGCCGAGGGCTGACTCACGCGGTTTTGGCCAATGCCGGTTCGCTGGCCGCTGCGGCGTGCGGCTTGCGCAGGGACGGCCGGCGGCGTTCGGGAATGCGGATCGGCTGGCCGGGAGAGCGCAGCGTCAGCACCGCCACGGCGCTGAGCATCAGCAAGGCGGCCAGCGCCACGCTGGCCAGGGCGACGTAGAGCAGCAGTTCCGCAAGAGAGCCTACCAGCAGCAGGAAGTCGAGTATGACTTGCATGATCCAATCCTCTTTCGATCCGTGGGCGACTTTCGCGGCTTGCTGGTTCGCCCCGGCGGCCCGGAAGATGGGCTGGCGAATCTTGTGCCTGCGATTGATGGGTCGAAGATGCCGGGCGTGGCCGGCGAAGAGAACTGAAAGTGCCTGCTGTTCACTATCGACGCCATCGATAGCGGCTGGACGCCCCGGACCAGAGCGGCTCCTCGCCGGATGCGGGGAGCCTTGCACCAAGGTCGGATAGACCGTCAGAAGCGCTCGCCGGGTTGCAGGTAGCGCCACTGGCCGAGCGGCAGCTTGGCCATCGCCACACCGCCCAGGCGGATGCGGCGAATCGAGTCGACGCGCAGCCCGGCGTCCCGGCACAGTTTGCCGATCAGGCCGGGGCGCACCTGCTTGCCGGCGATACGCAGGCGGTTCTCGCTCTGCCAACTGGCCTTGAGTGGCAGGCCCTGAGTCATCTTTTTCAACGCATTGGCGTCCAGCCCGCCGCTGACTTCGACCACGTACTCGTGTTCGACTCGCGCGGCGTCATCCATCAGTTTGCGGGTCACGCCATAGTTCTGGGTGAACACCAGCAGGCCACTGGCGCCGTCTTCCAGCGGCGTGGTAGGGCGCTGTTGGCGAAAGTGCTTGCGCAACACACGCTGCTGGCATGGATCGTCGCTCCAGCGATGCTCGGCGTTCAGCAGGGCGAGGGCCTCCTCGACGCTGCAGCCGACCGGCTTGTTCAGCAGCAGCGTCATCGGCGGCAGCGGCTCGGGAACGGCGCCGGGCAGCAGCTCGATGCGTTGCGCTTCGACCTTGAATTGCGGTTCTTCCACCGGCATGCCATCCACTGTCACCCAGCCGCCCTCGATGTAAAGCTCGGCCTCGCGGCGCGAGCATGGCAGCAGCTCGGCGAGGCGCTTGGACAGACGGATGGGTTCGGACATGACGGTGGACCGGGCAGCGAAAGGATCGCCATTGTAACCGTAAGCCGCCGGAATGATCCGTGCCGCTGCCGGTCAGACCTTCAAACGGAGCAACGAGGACACGCGATGCGTATCACCCTGATCGATGGCCTGGACTGGGACCTGGACGAATACGGCACTGGCGGGTTGCTCAACAGGCGCGGCGACAAGGTGCATCTGCGCCAGGGCGACATGGACGGTGCCTGCGGCCCCTACTGCCTGGTGATGGCGATGCTCGCTCGCAACCAGTTGGGACGCCGCCAGGCGAAAGGGCTGGCGCCGGTGGATTCGCGAACCCGTTATGGCCGGCTGATGGAGGCCCTGAACCGGCACGAGACGCTGATCCGCGTCGGCACCACGGGTGAAGACCTGCTGGACTTGCTGGGGGTGATCAGCGACAAGGAGTATCGCGTCGAACGTGGCAGCGGCGCGCGGATGGTCGAGCTGACGCGCCGCCACCTGGAAGGCAACATCCCTGTGGTGCTGGGTTTTCATGGCCGCAAGGGCAGCGATATCCGCCATTGGGGCTTGGCAGTGGGGATGAGCGATACCGCGTTCTTCCTGCTCGACCCTGCGCACGACCTGCAGCGGGGCCTGGCCTGGAACGCGATACTGACGACCGAGGCCAACGGTTCGCGCTTCGGCTATCGCTACCTCAACCCGAAGGGCACCTGGGCTGTGACGTTGAAAGAGATGGTGGCGCTGCTGTGAGGGGCGTCGCGGAGCAGGTCGCAGCCGCCTGGCTGTCCGGCGATCAGCGGCATGCGCCGAGGTGCGGACCGGGGCAGCGGAGATGGCCCGTGACCTGCGCCACGGGCATTGGGCGTCAAGGGGATGACGGCTCGTCAGGCGCGGCGGCTGGCGCTTCGCGCTCGCGCACCCAGGACATGAAAAGTTCGTAGCCGAGCGCCAGCACCACCGGGCCGACGAACAGGCCGATGATGCCGTTGCTGAGCATGCCGCCCAGGGCACCGATCAGAATCACCGGCATCGGCACCTTGACCCCGCGGCCGAACATCAGCGGCTTGAGCACGTTGTCGGACAACCCGCCCGCCACCGTCCACACGGTGAACAGGATGGAGACCAGCAGCGAGTCGTTGGTGGCGAACACATAGATGATCGCCGGAATGGTGACCAGCACCACCGGCAACTGTGTGATGCCCAGCAGCAGGACACCCAGGGCCAGCAGGCCTGCTCCGGGGATGCCCATGACGATGAAGCCGATGCCCAGCCACAGCATCTGGATGAAGGCCACGCCCACCACGCCCTGTGCCACCGTGCGGATGGTCGCGGTGCACAATTGCGCCAGGCCCGGGCCGCGTTCGGGGCCGGAGATGCGGATGGCAATGTCCTGCGCCGTGGTCGTGCCCTGTTTGCCGTAGGCCATGATGACCCCGGCGATGACGAATGCGGCGAGGAACTGCATCAGCGACATGCCGACGCCGGCGGCCTGTGCCAGCAGTCCCTTGGCGAAGCCCTGCAGATGTGGCGCGACCTGGTGCACCACGCCCATGAAGTCAGTGGCGACGCGGTTCCAGAAGGCGAAGATGTACTGGCCGACCACCGGCCAGGCCGCCACTGAATCCGGCGGCAGCGGAACCCGCAGGGTGCGGTTCTGGATGCCGGTCACCACGTCGCGTACCGAGTCGGCGATCGACAGCCCGAGCACCACCACCGGCACCAGCAGCAGGACCAGCCCGACCAGCACGATCAGCATGGCGGCGCTGTTGGGCCGTTCGCCGAAGGCGCGGCTGAGCATCTGATGCAGTGGGTAGAGCGTGATGCCGAGGATCACCGACCAGAGCATGAGGTCGAGGAAGGGGTGGAAGATCCTGAAGCAGAAGAGTGCCAGCAGCAGAATAAGGCCGGCACGGATCAGCACATCCAGCAGATTGCGGGACAGCAGCTTTTCCGGTTGGGGGGGCAGCATCGTGAGCTCCTTGCAGAGGCGGCCGGAACGGCCCAGTCCTAACTATCGGCGGACTCTGCCCGAGTGCAAGGCGAAGAGGCAATAAATGTTGTTCGGTTTTGCGGAGGGGATCGATTGGAGCGGGGAGCGGGCAGCCTGCCGGGGGACGGCAGGCTTGCCGCGAGGGTATTACTTCTTGCCGAGGCTGATGTGGCGGCTCGGTGCGCCGTAGTTCTGACCGGTGACGCCCTTGGCGATCTGCTGGATTTCACCGCCGGACTTCAGGAAAGCGGCCACCTGAGCTTCGAGGGCTTCGCTGGTCGCGGTAGCGGCGGGTGCCTTGGGGGCGGCTTTCTGGCGGGTGGAGGGTTTGGTCGTCATGTCTGCCATACCTTGTCTTCGCGAATGGCCGCCCATTGTACAGGAAATGGGCGTCCTTCGGGGATGTATTGGCACGAACGGTCCCACGCCGCGCGTGGCGTCGCCTGCATGAGGCCCGCAGTGCTAACCTCGGGGGCCTTGCCGTGAGCGCCGAGTCGTCCATGCCCCTGTTGTCATCCCGCCAGCGCAACGCGCTGCGCCTGGCCCGTTCGTTCCTCGCGCCCTACCGCTGGCGTGCCCTCGGCGCGCTCGTGGCGTTGCTGTTCACCGCCGCCATCACACTGTCGCTGGGCCAGGGTATCCGCATGCTGGTGGACCAGGGCTTCGTTACCCAGTCCGTGCATCTGCTCGACCGTGCCATCGGCGTTTTCTTCGTGCTGGTGGCGGGGCTGGCAGTGGGTACCTTCGTGCGTTTCTACCTGGTGTCATGGATCGGCGAGCGCTTCGTCGCCGATATTCGCCAGCGCGTTTTCGATCACCTGATCGAACTGCACCCCGGCTTCTACGAGAACAACCGTGCTTCGGAAATCCAGTCGCGCCTTACCGCCGACACCACGCTGTTGCAGACGGTGATCGGCTCCTCGCTGTCGATGGCGCTGCGCAACACGCTGATGCTGATCGGCGGGGTGGGGTTGATGTTTGTCACCAACGCCAAGCTGACCAGCATCGTGGTTGCCTCGCTACCGCTGGTGATTGCGCCGATCCTGCTGTTCGGCCGCCGCGTGCGCAGCCTGTCGCGGCTTAGCCAGGACCGCGTCGCCGATGTCGGCAGCTACGTCGGCGAGACCCTTGGGCAGATCAAGACCGTGCAGGCCTACAACCACCAAGCCCAGGATCGCCAGCGTTTCGGGGCGACCGTGGAGCAGGCTTTCGACACTGCGCGCCGACGCATCACCCAGCGCTCCTGGCTGGTCAGCGTGGTAATCCTGCTGGTGCTGGGCGCGGTGGGCGTGATGCTCTGGGTCGGCGGCATGGACGTGATCGCCGGGCGCATCACCGCTGGCGAGCTGGCCGCCTTCGTCTTCTACAGCCTTATCGTCGGGATGGCATTCGGTACCCTCAGCGAAGTGATCGGCGAGTTGCAGCGCGCCGCCGGCGCGGCAGAGCGCATCGCCGAGCTGTTGCAGGCGCGCAGTGACATCCAGCCTCCCGCCTGCGGCCTGGCGAAGCTGCCGGAGCGCGTGGGTGGCAGCATCGAGCTGGAGGGAGTGCGCTTCGCCTATCCCTCGCGTCCCGGGCAATGGGCCATCGACGGTATCGACCTGCGCGTGGAGGCCGGCGAGACCCTGGCGCTGGTCGGCCCTTCCGGTGCCGGCAAGTCGACGCTGTTCGACCTGTTGCTGCGCTTCTATGACCCGCAGCAGGGACTGATCCGCATTGATGGTCAGCCTATCGCCCTGCTCGATCCCGCCGACCTGCGGCGCAGCTTCGCTCTGGTGTCGCAGAACCCGGCGCTGTTCTTCAGCAGCGTCGAGGAGAACATCCGCTATGGCCGTCCGGACGCCACTGATGCAGAGGTGGAGGCTGCCGCCCGCGCCGCTCACGCGCACGAATTCATCTTGCGCCTGCCGCAGGGTTATCGAACCCATCTGGGCGAGAGTGGCGTGGGCCTCTCAGGTGGGCAGCGGCAGCGTCTGGCGATTGCCCGCGCGCTGCTGGTGGATGCGCCCATCCTGCTGCTGGACGAAGCCACCAGCGCCCTGGATGCGGAAAGCGAGCACCTGATCCAGCAGGCTCTGCCTGGCCTGATGAGCGGGCGTACCACCCTGGTGATCGCCCACCGGCTGGCCACTGTGCTCAATGCCGATCGCATCGCGGTGATCGAGCATGGCCGGCTGGTGGCGCTGGGGCGGCACGCCGAGTTGGTGGTCGACAGTCCGCTGTATGCGCGGCTGGCGGAGCTGCAGTTCGGCCAGGCCCAGGACCTCTGAGTACGCTGCAATGCTTGTCGGCAGCTCGACAGGCAATCACCGGTTGCGCCTACAGTTATCCGGCAATCCGCTTCCATTGCGCGTAGAATGCGCGCCCCGTTATCGAGGTAAGCGTCATGGCAGTCATAGGTCGGTTCAACTCATTGCAGGTGGTCAAGCACACCGATTTCGGTCTCTACCTGGACGGTGGCGACCGTGGCGAAATCCTGCTGCCCAAGCGCTATGTACCCAAGAACGAACCGACCGAAGCGGGCGACTGGCTGAACGTGTTCCTCTACCTCGACAGCGAAGACCGCGTCATCGCCACCACCCTCAAGCCCAAGGTGCAGGTCGGCGGCTTCGCCAGTCTCAAGGTGGTGGAGGTCAACCGCGTCGGTCTGTTCCTCGACTGGGGCCTGCCCAAGGACCTGCTGCTGCCGCACTCCGAGGAGAAGCGCCCGCTGCAGGTCGGCGATTACTGCGTGGTATACGTCTACCTCGACGACCGCACCCGCCGCATCACCGCCACTGCGCGCCTGGACCGCTATCTGGACAACACGCCGGCCAACTACCGCGTTGGCCAGGCCGTCGACCTGCTGGTGGTCGAGCGCACCGACCTCGGCTACAAGGCGATCATCGACGGCAAGCACTGGGGCCTGATTCACAAGAACGAAATCTTCAAGTTCCTGCGCAATGGCATGCGCGAGCAGGGCTACATCAAGGAACTGCGTGCCGACGGCAAGATCAGCCTGAGCCTGCAACCGGTAGGCGCTGGTGCCGGGGATGCGCTTGGCGAACGGGTACTCGCCGCACTGCGCGAGGCTGGCGGCATGCTGGCGCTCAGCGACAAAAGCCCGCCGGAACTGATCAGCCGCCAGTTCGGCGTCAGCAAGGGCAACTTCAAGAAAGCCATCGGCGGCCTGTTCAAGCAGGGACTGATCGTCATCCATGACGACCGCATCGAGCTGACCGACCGCTAACCGCGCTGGCGCACGATCGACTCGGCCACTGCACAGCGTGGCTGGGCCGGCGCCAGCGAGCTCATGCGCTGCAGGTCCACCGGCTTGCCCGGCTCGGCGCCGAGTTTGCGGCGCAGGTCGTCGAAGACGCGGTCATGCTCCTTGCGAAAGCGCAGCACCGGTCCCTGGCAAACGCGCAGACCGTGCCGGCGCAGCACGCGAGTGGCGCTGCTGGCGAAGTTGAACGCGATATCGCCGGGCAGGTCGAAGCCATCCTGGAACGGCTGACCGTCGATTTCGCCGTCGAGTTCGAATTTCACCAGCGCATCGCGGCTGGCCGGGTTTTCCACCTGGTAGCTGAGGCGGATGACGTATTGCTGCCGGTCGAGGCCCTGGCTGGAATGAATGGTGACCTGGGCTGGCGTGGTCATTGCTATCTCCTGGCGAGCGATGGCGGCGGCGCGGTGAAGAGACCGTAGCCTGTTTCGGTTCCGCTCGCTTGCCCCTAGTCTCGAATCCTGCGCCGAGCTTCCGGCTGACCTGCATCAACGGCCACCCCGATAGCTTTCGCGGGCGCACAGGCTGCCTGCGCGCGGTACCGGAGCACCGCGCCAGACGCTTGCCGCCGGCCGCATCACATCATGTGGCGGAAGCGGTTCCAGGCCTGCTCGACGGACAACAGCCAACCCGGCGTAGCCGCGCCGAATCCGGCAATCTCCAGGCGCGGATGGTGGCGCACCACCATGTCCAGTACCGGCTCCTGCTCGGGCTTCACATCGACGAAGAACACATGGCGCCCGGCGTGCAGGCTGGGCTCGAAGCGGCGGACATCACCGCTGGGGCGTTGCAGGCCGACGAAGCTGCCCTCCCAGAGGCTGAAGCACAGCAGTACCGCTGCGAGGAACAGCATCGGAATCCAGCCAGCCGCCGTCTGCGTCCAGCCGCTCAGATAACCGACCAGCAGCACCAGCACGGCCAGCGAGGCGCCGAACAGTAGCCCGAGCTTGCCCCAGTGCACCACGTCCTTCTTCAGTAGGGATGGCACTTCATGCAGCCGATGCTCATCCAGTTCGGCGTCCTGGTCGCTCAGCACGTGCATCTGCTCCATGCCGATGCCGCTTTCATGAAGCTCGTTCTCGACTCGTTCCAGCTCATCCAGGTTGTCGCTGATGTAGTAATGTCTGTTCATGACCAACCTCCCGCCCCCTGGAATCCCCCCAAGACGCTTTCGGCAGGAATTGCCGAAATTGATCTATGAATCGCTGCCGTTCGAGGCAGATCGCTAGCATCCAGTCTAGCATCTGGGCGCGGAGCGAATGGCCGGGGCGACGGCCTGCCCGACGCCCGCATATGCCGGCGGCGCTTGCGTCGCGCAAGGCACTGGACGAGGATGCGGCTCTTCCACTGGCAGGAGAGCGCCATGATCCGCGAGATTCTCAAGATGGGCGATGAGCGCCTGCTGCGCGTAGCGCCGCCGGTGCCTGCGTCGATGTTCGGCAGCGCCGAGCTGCGCGGGCTGATCGACGACATGTTCGAAACCATGCGCCATGTCGGCGGTGTCGGCCTGGCCGCGCCGCAGATCGGCGTCGACCTGCAACTGGTGATCTTCGGCTTCGAGCGCAGTGAGCGCTACCCGGACGCTCCGGCGGTGCCGCCGACGATCCTGCTCAATCCGCTGATCACACCGCTGGACGATGAGCTGGAAGAGGGCTGGGAGGGCTGTCTGTCAGTGCCCGGTTTACGCGGTGCGGTGAATCGCCATCGGCGTATTCGTTATCAGGGCGTCGATCCGCAGGGGCTGCCGATCGACCGCAGCGTCGAAGGCTTTCATGCGCGCGTGGTGCAGCATGAGTGCGATCACCTGATTGGCCGGCTGTACCCGTCGCGAATCACCGATTTCAGCAAGTTCGGCTTCACCGAGGTGCTGTTCCCGGGGCTTGATCCGCAGGCGGACGATTGACCTGTGAGTGAGCGGACAGCCTCGCCCGAGGCCGTCCGCTAGCGTTCAGGACGGTTGCTGCGGTGTGCCCAGCAGTGACTTGCCGGCTTTCTTCTGCCGCTTGGCCATGCGCTTTTCGTGCGCAGTCTTCAGTGGCTTCTTCTTGGTTTGCTTCTTCGCGTCGAGACCTTTCATCAGGCTGTCCTCCGACGGACGCCCTCGAGCCGAGGGCGGACAGTTTCAGCATAGTCTCGGTATGCCAGGCCGCGTGGCCGTTCAGCCGCCAGCGAGGCGTTCCAGCTCGCGCCGAACCATCGCCGCATAGTGCGAGGAGCTCAGCCGGTACAGCTCGGTGGCCACCCAGGGCAGCCAGCGGGCACCCATCGCTTCACGCTCGGCCAGCAGGCGCCGGGCCTCGGCCACGGCGCGTTCGGCGTGCTGCTGGTGGTAGTCGGCGCGGCTCATGGGCGGTATCAGGTCCTGGTGCAGTCCAGTGATTGCGGGTCTACGGTGACGCTGGCCAGCGGTTTGCCGTCGCTGCCGGTGTATTCGTGAGTGACGCTCAGATGGTGCTGGCGGAAGCGCTCCAGCAGGTCGGGCTGCTGGCAGGTGGAGCTTTCCAACTGGCTCTTCAGGCCGCTCTCGAACTTGGCGCGGGCGCCCAGATCCATCTGGTCCAGCCGCAGGGTGGAAATCGCGTAGCGGTAATACAGCATCTTCTTCGCCGGGTCGAGCTGCACACTGTTGAGCGTGGTGACCTTGTCCACCTGGCGCGGCAGGTTGGCGCGGGTGACCTGGTCGAAGAAGTCCACTGACTCCTTGAGGAACCTGGCCTCGTCGGCGGCGTCGTCGGCGTGAGCGGCAAGGGTGCATAGCAGCAGGAAGGGCAGGGCGATTCTGGCGAACGTGCGGGGTGGCATGCGATTGTCCTGTACGGCGGAAAGGGAGCGCGACAGCGCCAGGGAGTTTATAGGCCATGCCGCGCGGTTGCGCCCGGATGCGGTGTGGCCAGCGCTCGCACAACGGTGTTTTTCCGGCTAGTCTTGCGCACCGCGCCAAGTGGGCGTTGGCCCGTCTTTCTACCGTTACTCGTCTTCTGGAGGCAGGCTCGCTGCCGTTGCCATGATCGAATTGAGACAACTCGACCTCTCCACCGATTGCGCCGCGCAGCGCGTGATCAAGGACGAAATCGTCACCGTCGAATTCGCCCAGGCGCCGGGTGAGCTGATGAGTCTCGAAGGGCCGAACCGCTACGCACCGGGTGACGCGATCATCAGCGGCTCGACGGGCGAGCGCTGGGTCGTTTCCCGCGAGCGCTTCGATCCGAAGTACTTGCCCGCCGAGGCATCGCTTGCCCACGGTGAACCCGGCGCCTACCGCAATCGCCCCACGGTCGTGCTCGCCAGGCGCATGGACGAACCATTCAGCATCGTGCGTTCGGCCGGCGGCGACCGCCTCACCGGCGTGGCCGGCGACTGGGTCATGCAGTACGCGCCTGGCGATTACGGCGTGGTGAAGGCCGAGCGTTTCGCCAAGGTCTATCGCCCCGCCGACTGACGCCTCGCCGCAGCCGGAGCTCCGTGCCATGCCCTTGCGCCTGGCACGGTCGGCGGTCGAGCGGTTATGGTCTGTACTGGAGTACGGCCTGGCGCCGCACGCATTCGACACAACGCTGCCCGCCGGGCGCGGGTTCAATCAGCGGCAAGCCGCCACCGGGGCGGCCTTCACGAAGGATTTCCGGGATGCGATTCATGGACATGCGAGGGCTCAGCATAGGGCCCTGGAAGCTGATCAGGCTGACGGTGAAGGATTTCGTCGACGACGAGATGCCTACCTACGCCGCCGCGCTGGCATACCAGGGGCTGTTCTCGCTGTTCCCGTTCCTGCTCTTCCTCATCGCGCTGCTGGGCTTCCTGCATCTGCCGGAGTTCTTCGACTGGCTGCGCGGCCAGGCCGACTATGTACTCCCGGCGCAGGCGCTGGAGCAGGTCAACCCGGTTATCGACCAGTTGCAGCAGCGCCAGGGTGGCCTGCTGTCGATCGGTATCATCGTCGCACTATGGTCGTCGTCGGCGGCGGTGCGCTCGCTGATGACCGCGCTGAACGCCGCCTACGACGTGCGCGAGGCGCGCCCGGCGTGGAAGCGCATTCCGCTGTCGGTGCTCTACACCTTCGGCATCGTCGGCATGCTGCTGCTGATCGCCTCGCTGATGGTGCTCGGGCCGCAGGTGATGGGCTGGATCGCGGGGCAGGTGGGGCTGGAGGATTATGTGGTGATCCTCTGGAGCGTCCTGCGCTGGCCGGTGATCGTGCTGCTGATGATGATGGCGGTGGCGGTCATTTATTACGCGGCGCCCAACGTCACGCAGAAATTCCGTTTCATCACGCCCGGCTCGATGCTGGCGGTGGTGTTGTGGATCGCCGCCTCGCTGGGGTTCGGCTACTACGTGAAGAACTTCGCCGACTACAACGCCATGTACGGCAGCGTCGGCGCCATCATCGTGCTGCTGCTGTACTTCTACATTTCATCGGCAGTGCTGTTGCTGGGGGCGGAGCTGAACGCGGTGATCGAACATCACCTGCCTCACGGCAAGAACCCTGGCGAGCGGACCTTCGACGACGCACAGGCACCGCCGGACGAGCATCACGGCAGCGGCTGAGTGGCCACGGCGGGCTGCTCGGCGAGCAGGCCGTTGACCAGCGCCAGGGCCTTCTCGAAGGAAGGATAGCCGCTCCTGGCCACGTCCAGCCTGGCGTAGGCGTCGTGGTACTGGCGTGCTTTCTCCGGGTCGGTCCTGGGTACCAGATACGGCTCCGACCAGATCTTGTAGAGCAGCGCCACGGCGTAGGGCTGGCCCTCGTCGGCGGCGCGTTGCAGCAGCTCCAGCACTTCGTCCACCTGCGGGCCTTCCTTGATCTTCAACAGCGCCTTGTAGAAGCTCGCCTCGCCGCGTACGTCGCTGGCCTGGGCGCGATCCAGCAGGGCTTCGGCCAACTCGTAGTTGCCCAGGTCGCCCGAGGCGATCAGCAGTTTCGCCTGCAGCATGTCGTTCTGGTAGAGCAGGCGTTCGTCGCGGCAACGCTCGCCGCTCATGGGCTCGTCACAAGGCGCCGTGGCGGAGCCTGCGCAGCCGGCTATCAACAGGGGCAGCGCCAGAATGGCCGCAAAGGAATGCAGGTGATGCTTGCCCATTCATGTCCCTCGGCGTAGGTGCCGTCGTCTGGTCGATTGGCAGAAGCATAGCCTGTCGCACCTTCGGCGAGATTCGAAGCCGGAGGCCGCAGAAGGCGGCCTACGCGCCGAACAGCGAGCCGCCGCCGTCGTCGTCCATGCCGCGTTCCAGCTTGACCTTCAGCGCCAGGTCGGTGCGCGAGTCGGCGAACTTGAGGGCATCGGCCAGCGTGATGCGGCCTTCTTCGAGCAGCCGGTAGAGGCTCTGGTCGAAGCTCTGCATGCCGCTTTCCAGCGCGCGTTCAACCGCGCCCTTGAGCTCCGGCAACTCGTCGCGCTGAATCAGCCCGCGAATGTGCGGCGTGCCGAGCACCAGTTCTACGGCCACCACCCGGCGCTGGCGGACGCCCGGAACCAGGCGCTGGCCGACCAGCGCCAGGAGGTTCTGCGAGAGGTCGGCCAGTACTTGGGCCCGCGCCTCGTCGGGGAAGAAGCGGGCGATGCGTTCGATTGCGTGGCGGCAACTGGTGCCGTGCAGGGTGGCGACGCACAGATGGCCGGTTTCGGCGTAGTGCAGCGCGTGCTGCATGGTCGCCGCGTCGCGGATCTCGCCCAGCATGATGACGTCTGGCGCCTCGCGCAGCACGTTGCGCAGGGCGTCTTCGAAACTACGGGTATCCAGGCCGACCTCGCGCTGGTCGATGATCGACTTGTGGTGTGCGTGGAGGAACTCGATGGGGTCCTCGATACAGACGATGTGCCCCGAACGGTGGCGGTTGCGGAAGTCGAGCATGCTCGCCAGGGTCGTGGACTTGCCCGACCCCGCCGCACCGATCACCAGGATCAGGCCGCGATCCTGCATCGCCAGCTTGTCGAGGATCGGCGGCAGGCCGAGGGCCGTGACGTCGGGAATCACCTGCTTGATCAGCCGCACCACCATCGCCACCTCGCCGCGCTGGTAGTAGATATTGGCGCGGAAACGGCCGACGTCGGGCACGCTGACCGCCAGGTTCATCTCCAGGTCGCGCTCGAATTCTCCGGCTTGTTCGGGCGTCATCAGTTGCCAGGCCAGCGTCTTCACCTCGCCGTTGCCCAGCACGCGCTCGCCCACCGGACGGCTGTGGCCTTCGACCTTGAGATGCGGCGGCGCGCCGACGCTGAAGAACATGTCGGAACCGGCCTGTTGCGGCAGGTGGCTCAAGTAGGTGAGCACGTCGGGCAGTGGAGTATCGCTCATGGGGAACATCCTGTGGTCCGCGGTGAGTCCCTGGCAGAGGGCGCATCTGCATTCAGCCTAGCGGGTTGCCGGCGCGCAGGAGGTGAGCGTAGGGGAGGTGCGTTCGGCCAGCGTTGACGTATCGCATGCGGGGCGCCCGGAGGCGCCCCGTCGACGTGGCTCAGTTCGACAGTTGGTTGGCGAACTGGCCGACCGCGTTGACCACGCGCTGGGCGCCGTCCTGGATCTCGACGATCACGCTGCCGGCCTGGCCGGAGAGTTCCAGCCCCAGTTCGGCCTGCTGCTTGCCGCGGTCGATCATTGCCACTGCCTGCTCGGCGAGTTGCTGGTTCTGCTCCACCACCCGGGTGATTTCCTCGGTGGCCGCGCTGGTGCGCGAGGCGAGCTGGCGCACCTCGTCGGCGACCACCGCGAAGCCGCGCCCCTGGTCGCCCGCGCGTGCAGCCTCGATGGCTGCGTTCAGCGCCAGCAGGTTGGTCTGGTCGGCGATGCTGCGGATGCTCTGCACGATCGAGCCGATGATCTGCGACTGCTTGTCCAGCGCCTCGATGCCTTGCGCGGCGTCCTGCATGCGGGTAGCCAGCTCGCGCATTACCTCGACTGTCTGCTGGACCACTGCGGCGCCTTTGCGGGCGCTGTCGTCGGTGTTGCGCGAGGTATCGAAGGCGATCGTCGCCGCCTCCGCCACGGCGGTCTCGCGGTTTACCTGGTCGGTGATCACAGTGGCGAACTTCACCACTTTGTAGAGGCGGTCGTGAGCATCGATGATCGGGTTGTATGAAGCCTCCAGCCAGACCGTGCGGCCGTAGCTGTCGACGCGCTTGAAGCGGTCGGCGATGAATTCGCCGCAGCGCAGCTTTTCCCAGAAGGCCTGGTATTGCGCCGAGCTGGCTTCGGCGGGCTCGCAGAATATGCGGTGATGCTTGCCCTGTATCTGCGCCAGGCTGTAGCCCATCGCGTCGAGGAAGCGCTCATTGGCGGTGAGTATCTCGCCCTGGAGGTTGAACTCGATGACCGCGGTGGAGCGTTGCAGCGCTTGAATCAGGTTCTCGTGCTCGCGGGAGTTCTCGATGGTGCGGGTCAGGTCGCTGGCGTAGATGGAGAAGCGTTGGATCACCCCGTTGCTGTCGCGGATCGGTTGCAGGATCGAGCGCAGCCAGGCTTCCTCGCCATCGCCGCGGAGCAGACGAATGACTCCGGCCAGGTGCTCGCCACGCTCCAGCGCATGCTTGACCCGCAGGTGGAAATCCAGGCCGCGGACATGGTCTGGGATCAGTTCCAGCAGCGCGCGGCCCTGCAATTGAGCGGCGCGGTAGCGCATCTCCTTCTCGAAGTTGGCGTTGACCTGCTCGATGCGGCCACGTGGGTCGAGGTACAGGGCGAGCATCTCCTCGTCGAGGCTCGCTCGGATCTGTTCGACGGAAGAGAGCTCTTCGCGCAGGCTGGCCACTTCCTGCTTCAGGCGCGTATTGAACATTGGGAGTACTCGGGGAATGAGGGGCGGTGTTCTCTACCTCATTCATCGGCACCAAGCGGCGCGACTTTAGCTCCAGATCGATAGTGAGAGGCCCGTGCCAGAAGGCTTGGCGCCAGTTTTCAGGCGCTTTCCGAGCGCCGTTGGCTGGCATTGATCGCCTCGCGCAGCAGCTCGGTGTCCAGTGGCTTGTACAGCAGGTGGGCACCGCTGGCGGCCGCCTCTCGGATGCGCTCGGGGGAGGTGTCGCCGGTTATGATCAGCGCCGGTACCTGGCGCGACAGGTAGCTGCGGATGCGGCGGATAGCGTCGGCACCGGTCTGCCCGGAGCCGAGGCGATAGTCGCTGAGGATCAGGTCGATCGGCGCGGAGCCGCTGTGGCTGGCCTCGATGTGCCGCTGGCAGGCAAGCAGCGCGCTGGCGCCCGGATAGACACGGTGGCCCCAGACCTCCAGCAGATTGGTCAGGGCATCGAGCACGTCCTGCTCGTCTTCCACCACCATGATGCCCAGGCCGCTGCAAAGCTCGTCGGGTGCCCGGCCTTGACGGGGCGCCTGGGAGGGCGCCTGTGCCAGCGGTACCCGCACGGCGAACAGCGAGCCGCGCCCTGGCTGGGACTCCAGGCGCAGGCCGTGGCCGAGCAGGCGGGCAGTGTGGCGGACGATGGCCAGGCCCAGCCCGAGCCCCCGCTTGCGGTCGCGCTCGGCGTTGTGCAACTGGACGAACTCGTCGAACACGATCTCCTGCTGGCTCGGATGGATGCCAATGCCTGTATCCAGCACCTGGATTTCCACGCTGCGGCCCCGGCGACGGCAGCCCAGCAACACGCCGCCGCTGTGGGTGTAGCGGAAGGCGTTGGACAAAAGGTTGTCCAGCAGACGCTTGAGCAGCACTGGGTCGCTGTCCACCCAAAGCCGGCTGCTGCATACCCGCCAGCTCAGGTTGCGTTCGGCGGCGGTGCCGGCGAGCTCCAGTTGCAGGTCGGCGAACAGGCGTTGCAGCGCGATGGGTTCGCGCGCCAGCGGCACTACGCCTGCGTCCAGGCGCGAGATGTCCAGCAGGCCGTTGAGCAGATCGCCCAGATTGCCGAGCATCGCGCGCAGGCGCGTGGCGATGTCCCGTGCCTGGGTGGCGTTCACCGGGCCGCGCTCGGCCAGGGAGGCCAGGGCGCCAACGAACAGGCCGAGCGCATGGATCGGCTGGCGCAGGTCGTGGCTTGCCGCGGCGAGGAAGCGTGTCTTGGCGCGGTCGGCGGCCTGGGCGCGGTCGCGCTGCTCCTTGAGATCCTGCACCAGCTCTGAGTTCTCCTGGCGCAGGCGGATGGTTTCGCAGAGATTCCGGTAGCTCACCCGACTGTAGTAGAGATTCGCCGCCGCCAGGCACAGGATGAAGAAGCTGTAGGTGGTGAATTCCTCGCCGCTACGGGTCAGGCACAGGACCAGCAGTGGCAGCAGCATGGCGGCGAGCGAACCGATATATGCTGGTGGAGAAGCCGATAGCGACGGCACCGCGCCGCATACAAGGCCGGTGAGCACGATGCAGGTGAAGGCGAGCAGTTGCGAGTCGCCATGCGCGAAACCGATCCAGCCGAGCCAGCCCCATAGCAGGCTGCTGGCCCAGGACAGCACTGTGGCGCTCCACAGCCAACCTTTGCCGGGCGTGCCCGCCGGGGCTTGCCGGAAGTACGCCCGCGCCAGGACAATCCGCCCCAGCGTGAGCACGTAGATCACTGCCAGCCACACCAGCATCTCCGTCGGCGACAGAACGCCCCGGAAGATGTACAGCACCGGCAGGGGTATCACCAGGTTGGCGAACAGGACTGCATAGGACTGGCGAAACAACAGGTCGACCAGCTCGCGCTGCTGGAGTCTGCTAAGCATTACCGATAGCCTCGGGAGAGGAACGATGGAAAGAAAGGGCGTACGAGTACTGATCGCCGACGATCACGGTATCGTGCGTGATGGGCTGCGTCTGCTGCTGTCCACCCAGGAACAGGTGGAAGTGGTCGGCGAGGCTGGCGACGGCATTCGTCTGCAGGCGTTGCTGACGCAGTGCCCGGCTGACCTGTTGCTGCTGGATCTGAACATGCCGGGGCTCAACCGCCTGCAGTTCATCCACGAACTGCGCCAGCGCCATCCCCGCCTGAAAATCCTGGTGCTCACCGCCAACACCGAATTGGCGACGGTGCGCTCGGTACTCGATGCGGGCGTGCATGGCTACCTGAGCAAGGGGGAGGATACCGGCGAATTGCTCGAGGCGCTGGAAGCCCTGCGCAATGGGCACACCTACCTCGCGCGCAGCCTGCGCTTCGTACTCGACGGCCCGCACGTACGCCCGAGCGGCGAGGCGGACCTGCTGGCGGCTGTAGAGCTGACCCGGCGCGAGCGGCAGATTCTTACTCTCGCAGCCCAGGGCCGCAGCGCGCGGGAGATCGCCGAACACTTCAGCATCAGCCCGCTTACCGTGCGTAAACACAGGGAGAACCTGATGCGCAAGCTCGACCTGCACAGCACCGCCGAACTGGCGGCCTATGCCGTGCGCCTGGGCGTGCCCAGCGCCTGAACCGGGCCGAGGCTTTGCGTGCATGGGGGAAGGCATGTCGCCGACTCCTTCGAACCTGTCGTATCGAAGCCTAGCTTCGTCGCGGAGCTGAAAAAATACGGCAACTGCCGTATGTGCGCGGGTGGCGTGCGTCCCTAACCTTCCCTCTACCGGCCCGCGGCCCCTTGCGAGGCGCGTCGGACGACACCCTCGATCAAGGGAAGGATCACATCATGACGATGTCTGCCCATTGGGCCACTTTCGCCTTGGCGACGCTGGCCTTTGCCTGCATGCCCGGCCCCGCCATCCTCTACATGACCTCGCAGACCCTGGCCCACGGCCGTCGAGCGGGGTTGCAGGCCGCGCTGGGCATCCACCTGGGCTGCTTTGTGCATATCCTGGCTGCCAGTGCCGGGCTGGCCGCATTGCTGCATCACGCGCCAAACCTGTATCTCGCACTGAAACTGGCGGGGGCAGCTTACTTGATCTGGCTGGGCGGCTCGATGATCTTCGGTCGCCGGCGGCTGGGCGACGGTCCCGGCCAGTCCGTCGAAGCGCGGCCCAAGGTATTGCGCGACAGCATCATCGTCGAAGTGCTCAACCCCAAGACCGCGCTGTTCTTCCTGACCTTCCTGCCGCAGTTCGTCGATGCCGGCGCCGGCCTGCCGGTGGGCCTGCAGTTCTTCATCCTCGGCATGATCGTCAACCTGGTGTTCTCCGCCGCCGACGTGCTCGCGGTGCTGTTCGCCTCGCTGCTGCTCGACATGCTGGGCGAGGGGCGCGGCCAGCGTCTGATGCCGCGTCTGTGCGGCTCGATTCTGGTGGGGCTGGGTGTGTTGCTGGTGGCGCGTGGCGGACCGGTGTAGGCGTGCCTTGACGAGCATCCTGCGTGGGCGGCAATACAGGACGAAGCGGAGGGGGCTGCTGGAATGTTGCCGGATGCACGTCGCAGCCTACGTGCAATGCTGAAGCGAGCCCGGCCCGTGAAAGGCCGGGACGCTCGGGGCGATCAGTCTTCGCGGCTGGTCACTTCCACCAGGTGGTAGCCGAACTGGGTCTTTACCGGACCCTGCACGACGTTCAGCGGGGCGCTGAATACGACCTGGTCGAACTCGCGGACCATCTGGCCCGGGCGGAAGCTGCCAAGGTCGCCGCCACTGCGGCCGGACGGGCAGGTGGAGTTGTCGCGAGCCACCTGGGCGAAATCGGCGCCACCTTCGATGGCGGCTTTGAGTTCATTGCACTTGGCTTCGCTGGAAACCAGGATGTGGCGGGCGGATGCACGGGCCATTGGAAAACTCCTGAACAGGCAGTAGGGAAGGGCGAAGCCTAGCTGATTCGCGTGACGAACCCAATGCCGGGCGCCATCGATCCCGTCCCGCACCCGCTATTACGCCTGGGCGCCGAACACCTCGGCCAGGTGCTGCTTGTAGCGCTCCACGTCGTTCTCGATGCTCGGGCGCTTCATCACGTCCACGCAGAGGAAGGTCGGCAGCGGGCTCATGCCCAGGAACTGATTGGCCTTGTGGAAGGGGAAGTACACCGCGTCCACGCCCTTGCCTTCGAAGAAGTCGCTCGGGTCGTCGAAGGCTTGCTGCGGCGCGTTCCAGGTGGCCGAGATCATGTATTGCTTGCCGTGCAGCAGGCCGCCGCTGCCGTACTTCTGCGAGGCATCGGAGCGGGTGCGGCCGTCATTGGCGTAGAGGCTGCCGTGGCCTGCGGTGAACACCTCGTCAATGTACTGCTTCACGGTCCAGGGCGCGCCCATCCACCAGCCGGGCATCTGGTACACGATGACATCGGCCCAGAGCATCTTCTGCACTTCTTCCTGGATGTCGTAGCCGCCATCGATGAAGGTTTCCTTCACGTCATGGCCGGCATGGTCGAGGAAGGCGATGGCAGCCTCGTGCAGAGTCGCGTTGTACTGGCCGTTGGAGTGGGCGAACTGCTTGCCGCCGTTGATCAGCAGGATCTTTTTCATGAGGGGCTCCAGAAAGGAATCTCGTCGGGTGAGAAGTTTCGATGGCGGCAGGATATCGAGCGGGCGGGAGTAGAAAAACCTGCTTCCGGACAAATGATCCGTGCGTAAGATTCAATAATGGGAATGATTGATTTGCGTCAGGATAGGGCAATCTTTCCACCCTCCCAGGAGCTCCTGTCATGTACGCCTTTATCCTCCAGGCGCATACCCGCCCGGAAAAAGCCGCTGATTTCGAAAGACTCTTCCGCGCATACTTGGCTCCCAGCCGCACGGAGGATGGCTGCGTCCAGTACCACATGCTGCGCGACGTCACCGACCCTACGCTATTTACCTTCTTCGAGGTCTGGCAGAGCCGCGAGCACCTTGCCGTGCACAGCGCGCTGCCGCACATGCGCGAGTTCCACCAGCGGCGCATGGACTATCTGCGCCGCGACTTCGATATCCGGCAGGTCGAGGTCATGCAGCCAGCGGCCTGAGCCCCGGGCCCTGACCCGGTTGCGCCCCGCTTGCATGGCCGTGAGCGGGTTTCGGCACCAGGCAGCCTTCGGGCGATGTTCGGAAAGTCGTCGGTTTGGTGGATTTTTCGAAATGCCCGGAGGCGTTCAATCGCAGTTCCGGCAAGCCTTTGCGTATGTCAGGGAGGCTCTGTAAATGCCGGCGAGTGAGGGCTTCGAGGATTTCAGGACGTTTCCGGGCTGCCAGCAGGACCAGTATTCACGCTTGCCGCCAGTGAGCCGGTTTGCTCGTGCTCGCGGCAGCCAAACGCTGAAGAATCGCGCATCATGTAGGTCATTTCGCCAAGGGGAACCCCGCATGGGTGCAACGACCTTCATCACACGCAGCCTGCTGTTGTCGCTGGGCCTGCTGTCCGCCACCTTCGCCGTCGCCGCTGACCAGGAGCAACTGGTCGAAGCCATCAACGCCTATCGTGGGGACGTGCAGTCCTGTGGCGGCGGTGCCTCGCAAGCGCTGCCTCCGCTGGCCGTGGAGCAGCGCCTGGCCATACCGGCCAGTATCGTCGACTGGAAATCCGCACTGACCCGGACGGGGTACCCCATGAGCAGCGTGCGCATGCTCAGCCTCACCGGTCCGCGTGATGCGGGGGCCGCGATGAAGGCGCTGCAGGAAAGTTTCTGCCAGGTGCTGCTCGACCCGCAATTCGTCGACGTGGGGGTCAACCGCGAGGGCGACGACTGGCGCATCCTCCTTGGCCGTCCGCTGCTGCAAGGCAAGCTCGGCACCTGGGAGGCCGAGGGCCAGCAACTGCTGCAGGCCATCAATGCCGCGCGCGGCCAGGCGCGCCAGTGTGGCGGGCAGAACTTCGGCAACGCCCCCGCGCTGAACTGGAACGCCACCCTCGGCAGCGTCGCCGAGGCGCATAGCCGCGACATGGCCAACAACAACTATTTTGACCACAAGGATCGCGACGGCCGCACCCCAGGCGATCGCGCCGAACTGGGTGGGTACAGTTTCCGGCAGATCGGCGAGAACATCGCGGCCGGCCAGGGCAATGCACGCAAGGTGGTGGATAGCTGGCTGGCCAGCCCCGGCCACTGCGCCAACCTGATGAACCCTCAGTTCAGCGAACTGGGCGCCGCCTATGCCGCCGATCCGAAGAGCGACGCGGGCATCTACTGGACCGCCCTGTTCGGCTCGCCCTGATACTCAGCGCAGGCTGCCGGCGCCATCGTTGCCGGTGGCCTCCTGCTGGCGCCTGGCGAGGCTTTGCGTCTTCGCCTCCAGGATGGCCGCCTCGACCGCCCGCAGCGTGCCAGTGCCCGCCGGAAACTCGAACACACCGCTCTCGGTCAGCGTGTGTACGCGCTCACCGTTATTCAGGGTGAAGTCCAGGAATGCCAGATGCTCCGACCAGGAGCGATAGCGCCTCACCATGAACAGGCTGTGCCGCGAGCGAACCGCTCTGATCGAGGTCAGGGGAATGCGGCGAAAGCCGCTTTCGTTGCACAGGACCAGTTCGCCCTTGTCGATGAAGGCGGGCTCGCACTTGGCGACCCGCAGCCATTCCACGGCGAAGCGCCCCACCATCACCAGCAGGATGAGCGGTACGGGAGAGAAGAGGGTGATGGCGCCGGCGGCCAGCTTGATCAGCGCGAAGACCACCAATGCCAGCAGGATGAGCAGCGTGAAGGCTCGGTAGAAATGCACATTGTCGAACTCTGCCCGGGACAGCAAACGAACATCCATACGACCTCTCCTCGTCTGTAACTGCGAACGCCGCTCAGCCGAGGTTTGTAGCAGACTGAAGCGCAACCCCTGTGCGAGGCAGGTCACAGCTACGGCCTCAAGGGCCGCAAAAGAAAAAACCGGCGCCTGGGCGCCGGTTTTCATGCGTGCTGCAGGAGCTCTGTCGAACTCCCGGCAGAACCCGCCGCTTAGTGCGGCTGGTTCAGGGTCAGGCGCATATGACGGTTCACATCCTTGTACAGCAGGTAGCGGAAGCGACCCGGACCGCCCGAGTAGCAAGCCTGCGGGCAGAAGGCGCGCAGCCACATGAAGTCACCGGCTTCCACCTCGACCCAGTCCTGGTTCAGGCGATACACCGCCTTGCCTTCCAGCACATACAGGCCGTGTTCCATCACGTGGGTTTCGGCGAACGGAATCACGCCGCCCGGCTCGAAATTCACGATGTTCACGTGCATGTCGTGGCGCATGTCGCTCATGTCCACGAAGCGGGTGGTGCTCCAGCGGCCTTCGGTATCCGGCATCACCTTCGGCTCGATGTCCTGCTCGTTGGTGACGAAGGCTTCGGGCAGCGGTACGCCGTCGACCTTCTGGTAGTGCTTGCGGATCCAGTGGAAACGCGCGTGCTGGCCGCTGGTGTTGCGAATCTTCCAGTCGGCACCCGGAGGAATGAACGCGTAGCCGCCCGGCTGCATGTTGTGCACCTGGCCTTGCAGGGTCAGGCTCACTTCGCCTTCGACGATGAACAGCACCGCTTCGGCGTTGATGTCCTGCTCCGGCTTGTCGCTGCCGCCGTTGGGCGCCAGCTCGACGATGTACTGCGAGAAGGTCTCGGCGAAGCCCGACAACGGGCGGGCGATGACCCACATGCGCATGTTGTCCCAGAAGGGCAGGTGGCTGGTGACGATGTCACGCATCACACCCTTGGGGATCACGGCATAGGCTTCGGTGAACATGGCGCGGTCGGTGAGCAGCTCGGTCTGTGCCGGGTGCCCGCCGTGCGGCGCGTAATAAGTGGATTTGGCCATTGGGGCGTTTCCTCATCGTTATCTTGCTGCCCGGCGTATGGCGCCGGACCGAGCAATTCGTGCAGAGCGGCGCGCCGTGGGCACTTGCCGTCGCTGGGAGCCACGATATCCAGCGGCAGGTTCATGCACAAATTAAATGTTGGAATCCACCGTATTCATATTTCGAATGCGTGGCTGCGCCTCTCAGGCACGCGTGTCCTGGGCCAGAACCTTCGAAAGTACGCGGGCCAGCTCCTTCACCATAGGGTCCGCCGCCGGACGGTGCAGCAGCGCCACCTCGAACACATCCACCGAAGGCAATCCGGTGTTCTTCGGCAGTACCGCGTGCTCTGCCGTTACCGCCCGCTGCGGCAGCAGGCCGATGCCCATGCCATCGGCGATGGCCGACTGGATACCCGAGAGGCTCGAACTGGTGAAACTGATGTGCCAGCGCCGGCCGATGGTTTCCAGCGCTGCGATCATCTCGTCGCGGTAAACCCCGCGCGGCGGGAAGGTCACGATGGGCAGCGGATCCAGTTCGAGGCAGGGGTTCTTCGCACTGTCCACCCAGCGCGTCTTCTCCGGCCAGCAGGCCACCGCCTCGCGGGCGTTCTGCCGCTGCTTGAGCAGCACCAGGTCCAGCTCGCCGCGGTCGTAGCTGGCGGAAAGGTCGCGGCTCATGCCGCTGGTGACCTCCAGCTTCACTTGCGGATAGCGCCGGTTGAACGCCGCCAATTGCGCCGTGGTGCGCCCGCTGGCGAAGTCGTCCGGTACCCCGATGCGCACCGTCAACGCCACAGTGGCGCCGGAAAGCGCCTCCACCATCTCATCGTTCAGTGCCAGCAGGCGCCGTGCATAGCCCAGCAGCGTCTCCCCGGCATCGGTGGGCAACACATCGCGGTTGCCGCGCTCCAGCAGCCGATGCCCGGCCATATCCTCCAGTCGGCGGATCTTCTGGCTCACCGTCGACTGCGTGGAATGCAGCCGCGCCGCCGCGGTGGTGAAGCTGCCGCAATCGGCCACTGTGACGATGGCCCGCAACAGGTCGAGGTCGAAGAGGCGTGTATTTGGTTTTTCACTATCGCTCATGGCGGAATCGGGATTCTGAATGGTGATAGCGGTTGTAGCAGCTCGACCCCGAGCGGGCAATCGGCGCGTGGAGGATGCCAAGGGACCTTGCAGGAGGGCGGAGCGGAGGCTTGCCCGCCAGGACCGGCGTTGCGCCGACTCTCCCGCCGCCATCTAGACTCCACCTGCCGACCAACCACCACGGAGCGCGCCACCATGAATCATCTACCGAAGACCCTGCCGGTGCTGGCGGCGATTGCCATGCTGTCTGGCTGCATGAGCGACCAGGAATTCCTCGCCTCCAACCAGCAGGCCGCTATCAACGCCACCGAGTCGCGGGCCAAGTTCGAGCTGAACTGCGAGGCGGTGACCAGCAGCGTGCTGTCGAGCAAAGTCACCAGCGTGCGGCGGGCCATGCAGCGCACCGAATACACCATCGGCGTGCGTGGCTGTAACAGGCAGGCGACCTACATCACTTATTGCCTGAACCCCACTGACTGTAACGCCATCGCCAATACCGCCCGCACCAGTACGCCATGAGGTTGTTCGAGTTGGGGGGCGCCATCCTGGGTTTTGCCAATGTCTCGCAGGGTGGATGGGGCGCAGCGAAACCCATGCCGGTTGGGCACGGGTGTCGATTCAGCCGGGCATGGGAATGACTGCTTTCACGTGGCGAGAAGGAATCCGGGCCAGCCGCGTCCTTTTGTCCGTTACACGCATCATCAGCGGCTTACCGGGCGGCCGGACCGTTTCATCATCCCTTCCAGGATCACAGACGAGCCAGTAGTAACGGTGCAAAAACGAAAACGCCCGGCATCTGCCGGGCGTCTTCATTTCAAGCTGCCACTCAGCGGCGATGGAGCTTCCAGGCGTCGCCCGCCGGCGCGTTGCCCTTGTCGTAGGGGCGGAAGAGGGTCATGTAGAGCAGCCCCACGACGATGACGATGGTGCCCACCAGGATAATCCCGTAATTGATGTACCACGGAGCATCCGGGGTACGAGGCCAGGACATGTTGACGATCGCCAGCACGCCGTAGATTTGTGCAGCGATGTTCACCGGCCAACCCCACTTGCCGAGGGTGAAGGAGCCGCTGGGCTTCCAGCCGCGCAGCCGGGCGAACAGTGCGGCACCGACGATCATCTGGAAGGCGAGGTAGATGCCGATGGCGGCGAAGCTGACCACGGTGCCGATGGCGTTCTGCATATAGAGGCCGAGGCAGACGATGGCGCTCGGAATCACGCCGCAAGTCACCAACGCGGCGGTTGGTACGTGGGTGTTGGGCGACAGGCGTTGCAGCAGGCGGCTGCCCATCACCATCTCGTCGCGGGCATAGGAGTACAGCAGGCGGCTGGCGGCGGCTTGCAGACTGAGCACGCAGGAAACAAAGGAGACCAGGATCACCAGCATCACCAGGCGAGCGCCAGTCGGGCCGAAGGCGCTGCCGAGGATAGTGCTCATCGGATCCTTGTCGGTACCGGAAATCACCGCCTGCATGTCCGGCACGGCGAGGATCAGCGCCAGCGCGGCAAACATCGATGCGCCACCGCCGATCCAGATGGTCATGCGCATGGCCTTGGGAATGCGCTTGCTCGGGTTTGGAGTTTCCTCCGCGACGTCACCGCAGGCCTCGAAGCCGTAGTACAGGAACATGCCGGCCAGGGAGGCGGTGAGGAACGCCGGCCAGTAGGCGCCATCGATGCGGATATCGAAGGTATTGAACAGCACTGAAAGCGGTTGGTGGCGTTCGAAGATCAGCAGGTAGCCACCGATCACGATGGCGCCGATCAACTCGCAGAGGAAGCCGAACATCGCAACCCTTGCCAGCAGCTTGGTGCCGCTGAGGTTGAGTAGGGTGGCAATCAGGGTCAGTGACAGGCCTATCACGGTATTGGTCACCGGGTTTGCCTCGAACCCGAGCAGCGTAGCTACGTACGGGCCGGCGCCCAGGGCCACCGCGGCAATGGTCACGCACAGCGAGACCGAGCAGATCCAGCCGACCATCCACGCCCAGCGCTTGCCTACCAGGCGTCGTGCCCATGGATAGACACCACCGGAAATCGGGAACTGCGAGACCACTTCGCAGAAAATCAGACACACCAGCATCTGTCCCAGGCCGACCAGCAGGTAAGACCAGAACATCGGTGGGCCACCAGCGGCCAGGCACAGACCAAAGATGCTGTACACGCCTACGACCGGCGAAAGATAGGTGAAGCCCAGGGCGAAGTTCTGCCACAGACTCATGCTGCGCTCGAAGTTGGAGGTGTAGCCCAGCGCGCGGAGCTGTTCCGCGTCGCGGTCGACCGGGAGGAGGCCGGGTTGGATCGGACTGTTCATCTTTATTGTTCCTGTTTGGCTATGCACGTGGCATCGAACAGATGGATCTGGACTTGGCGGGCCGCTGCGCACGGGGTATGGCGATAGCGGTGGAGACCGTGGCGGCCAGTTCAGGGGTAACAGCTTTGGCCGCCGGAAGAGAGCAAGCACAGCTCATGCCATATTAAATATGATTTAAAATGTTTAAGGCGTAGCCGGGGAGCTGCCATTGCCTCTGCAGGGACGAGCGCGAGCTAGAGCGGTTGCATTGGCGGCAGCAGTTGCTGGTCAAGCGCACCGGCAAGTGACGCGGTGCTTCGAGAGGCGACCAAAACTGGGGCAGGGTAACGCCCGGCTGCTCCCATAGGGAGCAGCCGGGCGCATTCAGGCTGCGCGGCGGCGTTTGTCCGGCAACTGCACCAGGGTCCAGTGGGCGGATTGCTCGGCCAGCGGAGCATGCTGGCAGCGGGCGTCGGCGGCGAAGCCGGCGCTGGCCATTTCGCCGGCGATGAAGTTGGCAGTATTGGCCGCCACCACGCGGCCTTCGCCGCTAAGGATCAGCGCCTCGTGCTGCAGGTGCATGAGTTTGGCGGTGACTACCCGTTCGAAGCGATTGAGGGCGATATCGGCGGCAGCCATGCCGATGAAATGGCCATCCACCAGGATCGGGCTGGAAAAGGTCAGGATGTACATGTCCTGGCCGTAGAGGTCGACATAGGGGCCGACCACGCTGCTGCGCCCGCTGTCTCGCGGGGTGGCGAACCAGGGCATGTCTCGGTAGTCGTAGAAATTCTCGCAGCGCCGGTTGAAGTTCAGGCTCAGCGGCACGGCTCTTCCGCCGCTGCCGAGCTGGCGCCACTCCAGGTACATCTCGCGGTCCTGCAGCACGCCCGGTTGCAGGACCACGCCGCATCCCTGCAGGCAAGAGTCGCGCTGGGTCAGGCAGGTTTCGATGAGCGGTCTCAGGCTTGCCAGATCCGCCGACGAGACCGGCTTGCCGTCGGTCTTGCGCCAGGTGCGATCAATGGCCTCGGCAAGGGTCCCGATCTGGGCAAAAATGTTACTGATTGAAACATCGATGCGCTGGGCGCACTCGTTCAGTTCGTCGATGCATTGTGCGCTTGCCATGGTTTGGACTCTCTTATTCTACGGGCTGGTACTGCGGGGCAGCGCCTCTGTTAGATAAAAATTCTAAAGCAGAGGTTTGTTGTCCAAAAAAGCGGGCAAGTGCTGTGCCAACTAGGCCTTTTCTTCTGCAAGGAGTTCCAGCTTCATGTCGATCAGTCGCTTGATGCCGCGGCTCACTTGGGCCTCGACCATAGCTCCGGCCAGGTTCGGATCGCCGGCGACTATGGCTTCACGGATCGCCATGTGTTCCTGCTGAATGCTTTCCACGCTGGGTGCGCCGGGCACCGGCAGCCAGAGTAGTTCGCCGATCTCGGCCTGCAGACGAATTTCCGCGCGGGTCAGTCGGACCGACTGCGAGGCCACGGCGATCTCGATGTGGAAGCGCGCGTCGGCGCGGCGGCGCTCGTGGCGGCTACTGGCCTTGCCCAGGGCTTCGATATATTGCGCCAGGTGCTGGTGGTGTTCGCGCGAAGCGCGCTTGGCGGCCAGTCGAGCGGCGGTGCCGGAAATGGCGATGTGCTCGTCGCAGAGGTCGCGCAGGTCGATGGTGCTCAGCTCGTCGAGGCGACTGAGGACGATCTCCGAGGGAATTTCTTCGATGGTACGGATGAAGCTGCCGCCGTTGCGTCCGCGGCGGGTCTCGATGACGCCGCGCTGGCGCAGGTAGGCCAGGGCTTCGCGCAGAGTCACAGTGGCGACGCCGAACTGCATGGCCAGTTCTGTCTCGCTGGGTAGCTGCTGGCCTTCGGCGAACAGGCCGAGGTCGATAGCGTCCATCAGCCGACGCACGACTTCTTCGGTACGCCCCTCCTGACGGAGGCGAATGAACGGGCCGGGTGCGGTGGGTGAGGATCCATTCATGTTGCGGTGGGGCCTCGGCGTGGGGCTGGCGCCGGTGGCCGAACTCCTTTTAGGGGCCGTAGGTTGGGGGCTGACGCAGTATAACCTCATCCTTAGATTTTAATGTCGAAATGGACCGCCCCGTGGGGCGGTCCAGATGTCGCAGGCGTGCTCAGAACGGGTAGGCCAGGCTCGGCATCCACCGCTGCCAGATGCGCTCCAGCTCGCCGTTGGCCTTCATTGCGGCCAGGGCACTGTCCACTTCGTCGAGCCAGGAACGGTTGCGGAGCTTGACTGCGATGCCCCAGCGGTTGCCCGTGGGAACGGTGAAGCCAATGGCCAGGTCAGGCTCCTCGGCGAGCGGTACCAGCGCGACATCGTCATCCACCAGAGCGTCGATGCGGCCGTCGCGCAGGGCCTGGACCATGTCTCCGAGCACGTCGTCGGTGTCACCGCCGAAGGGCACGGTGATACAGCCCTCGAAGGTCTCCGCCAGGGCCATGTTGAGGCTGTTGGCGATCGCCCCGACCTTTTTCCCGATCAGGTCCGTCGGGCTGCGCACCAGGCTGCCGCGCAGCACCATCACCGCTTCGTCGAACACCGCGTAGGGCGCGGTGAAATCGGCGAGGGTCAGACGGTAGTTGGAGATACCCTGACCGCAGAGCAGCAGGTCGCCGTCGCCGGCCTCCAGCGCGGGGTAGAAGTCCGCCCAGTTGCGGTAGACGAACTCCACCTCGCGGCCCAGGTGCGCCGCCAGGGCGCGCGCAACATCGGACTCGTAGCCGTGGCGGTAGCCATCGGCGTCCTTGTGGAACAGCGGCGGGGCCGGCAGGTCGGCGCAGATAACGCGCAATACGCGGCTCATGGCAGGTAGTCCATGTACATTTTGCTTTCCCATTCGGTGACGACGGAGCAATAGCGCGCCCATTCGTCGGCCTTGAGGTCGCGGTACAGCTCAGCCATCGTCGGCGGCAGCGCACCACGTACTACAGCGTCTTGGTCGAAGGCCTGCACGGCCTCGCCCAGAGTCATCGGCATGCGCACGTTCTCGCGGGCGGCAGGGATGCTGTCGCTGTTGTCCGGCGCGCCCGGATCGGTGCGGTTGACCAGGCCGTCGCGGATGCCGGCCAGCAGCAGGGTGTGCGACAGGTAGGGGTTCACGCTGGCATCGGGCAGCTTGTATTCCAGACGGCCGTTGGCCGACAGGCGCACGGTGCAGGTCTTGTTGTCCATACCCCAGTTCAGGCGGTTGGGGGCGAACAGGCCGGCGTCCCAGAAGCGCTTGTAGGAGTTCACCGTGGAAGCCATCACCAGCATCGAGCCGGGGGCGTGGGCCAGCAGGCCACCCAGGGCATGGCGGCCGGTCTCGGTCAGGTGCAGTTCGCGGCGGCCGGGTTCGGACAGCACGTTCTGCTCGCCGCGCCAGAGGCTGAAGTTGTGGTGGCAGCCGCTGCCCATGCTGCCGGTGGTGGGCTTGGGCATGAAGCTGGCGCGTACACCGAATTCGTTGGCGACCTGACGGCAGATCAGACGGTAGGTCACCAAGCGGTCGGCGGTGAGATGGCAGTCGTCGAACATCCAGTTCAGCTCCAACTGGCCTGGGTCTTCGTAGTCGCCCTCGATCATGTCCAGACCCATGGCGCCGGCGTACTGCATCACGCGCTGGAAGATCGGCCGCATGGTCTCCAGGTTGCCCAGGTGATAGGCCGGGCTGGCGCCGGGACGCACCTTGACCTCCAGCTTGTCCCCGAACCAGGTCATCTCCGGCTCGCAGCCGGTCTTCAGGCTCAGCCCGGTATCGGCGTGGAATGCCTTGTGGCTGTCGATCAGCAGGCCGCGGGCGTCGGTGGCGAGAACCTGGCCGGCGACTTCCGGGCGATGATCGGGTTCGTACAGGCGGCAGAAGAAACTGCCGATGGATTTGTCCCACGGCAGCACGTTGAAGCTGCTCACGTCAGGAATGGCGGTGAACTCGGCGGCCTGGGCGCCGCCACCGAGCAGTACGCCGGCGCGGGTGCTCTGCAGGTCGGAGAGCGCGGTGCGGTGGAACTGCACACCCTTCTCCAGGTTGCGCAGCAGGTGCTTGGCCGGGACCACCTTGGCCAGCACGCGGCCGCTGAGGGTGACCACCTGGTAGTACAGGTATTCCACGCCGGAATCGCGGATGCGCGCGGCGAGTTCCTGGGCGACGGCGGAGCTGGTGTTGTATTCCTTGTGTAGATCGAGCGCTGTCATGTTGTGGTACTCCTCGGGCAGCGGCAGGCAAGGCGCGCTGCGGTAGGGTGGGATGATTATAGATATAAGCTATGTTTTTATATGTTTTTATTCGAAAAACAGATCTCCCCTACAAGTCCCAGGCGGCTTGGAAAGTTCAGGCCGGATGGCTGTGTTCGCGGAAGAAGCCCGCCGCCCAGTGGGCGACCTGGGTGTTGTCCGGGGTCAGCCGCTGCAGCGATTCGCCAGCGCGGGCGGTTACGTCGGCGGGTAACAGGCCGTTGCCGTAGCGATCCAGCAGCGCGGCCACGTAGTCGTGGGTGAACTCCGGGTGGAACTGTACCGAGCGCGCCGGGAAGGCGTACTCCAGCACGCCGTGCGGGCAGTGGGCGGAGCCGCCGACCACCCGTGCCTCGGGCGGCAGGCTGCTGACCTGGTCCTGGTGAAACACCAGGGTCGGGGCATCCTCCAGGCCTTGGGCGGCATAATGGTAGGCTTGTGCGCCGACGCCCCAGCCCGCCTCGGCGCGGGTCGTGCGGCCGCCATAGGCATCAGCCATGATCTGGTGACCGAAGCAGATGCCGAACACAGGCTTGCGCAGGCTCCGCAGCCGACGCAGGAAGGTAATCTGGCGCAGCATCCAGGGGCTGTGCTCATAGCAGCTGTGGCGCGAGCCGGTGAGCAGGTAGCCATCGAAGGCTTCGGCGTCGGGCAGGGTTTCTCCGTTCACCGCCGAGACATAGGTGAAGCGCGCCTCGGGCAGGGCCGGGGCCAGCCAGCGTTCGATCATTGCCGGGTAGCTGCCGAAGCGCTCCTGCAGTGGTTCGGGGACCAGGCCATTCTCGATGATGCACAGGCGCATGGCGCTCTCCTTCAGATCTGCCCGAGCAGGGTCTTGGCCCAGGCCAGTGCCGCGTCGCCGGGTAACTCGCCGCTGGAGGCATCGTGTTGGCCGTGTTCCCCGACCGCCACCGCGCCCAGTTCCACCAGGGCCTCGGCGATGATCTGGCTGCCACGGTTGAAGGTCTCGTAGAAGCTGTCGCCCAGGCCGAAGGTGGCAAAGCGCAGACCTGCGAGGTCCGGTCGCTGGCCGAGCAGCGCGGCGTGGAACGGCTGGGCGCTATTGGGCAACTCACCGTCACCGTAAGTGGAGCAGACGATGACGTGGAAGTCGCTGGCGTTCAGTTCCGTCGGGTCGAAGTCGGCCATGTCGCGGACCTGCGTGGCGTAGTCGGTGCCGAAGGCATCGGCGAGGTCGTCGGCGACCATCTCGGCGTTGCCGGTCTCGGTGCCGAAGAGGATGAGAATGTTCATGCGGGGTTCTCCAGAGGGCTGCGGGCGATGGCGAGCATGCCGGCGCGGTCGGTAATCTTGCGGCGTACGCGCCCGGGGGCGGCGGCCTGGGTCTCGGCGTGGTCGATGCGCTTCCAGTCGGCGTAGCTCACGGCGTCGGCCAGCAGTCCGCCGGGCAGGGCGGCCAGCCCTGCGCGGCCGCTGCGTGGTGCGGTCTGCTGGTCGACGATCATGGTCTCGGCCACCAGGCGTGCATCCTGCCGGTTCTCCGGGATGGTTCCGCGTGGTCCGCGGCGCAACCAGCCGACGCAGTAGAGACCGGCGTCCAGGCGGCCCGCATCCAGGTCAACGCCTGCACCACGCAGGGCATCACGGCGCAGCGCAGCGTTGGCGGCTTCCTCGAAACCAATGGCGCTGACCAGGCTGTCCAGTTCCAGGCGCAGTTCATGGCCATCCACCCGGCGCAACTGCAGCGCCTCGACCCGGTCCTTGCCAAGGATGGCCTGCGGCGTCCAGCCGAAGCGGAACACCAGTTCGCGGCCTGTTGCCGGTTGTTCCTGGCTGGCGAGGCCGCGCAGCACCTCCAGGCGCGCCAGCTCGGTGGCGTCGGTGGACTGGTAGTGCGCAGGCGGCAAGTCCTCGACCCGCAGGCGCACACCGGCCAGCTTGCCCAGCTCGCGCAGCATCACCGGGTCGAAACGGGCCTGGGCGGCGGGCGAGCGACCAATGATGTCGATGCGCTCCACGCCTTCGGCAAGCAGTGCGCGCAGGGCGTCGTCGGCGATGTCCGAACCCTCGAAGTCACTGGCGGACTTGGCCAGCAGGCGCAGCACATCGATAGCGACATTGCCGTTGCCGATGACCGCCACGCGGCGGCCAAGGCGCGGGGTGAAACCCTGTTCGTCGGGATGGCCGTTGAGCAGCCGGGTCAGTTGGCCGGCACCGTAGACGCCTTCCAGCGTCTCGCCCGGAATATCCAGGCGGCGATCGCCATACAGACCGGTGGCGAGCACCACCAGGTCGAAGGCCTCGCGCAGTTGCTCCAGCGACAGGTCGCGGCCTATCTCGAGATTGCCGAGAAAGTCCACGCGCTCGCGTTCGAACAGCCGCTCGAACTGCCGGCACACCGCCTTGGTGCCCTGGTGGTCAGGGGCCACGCCATAGCGCACCAGGCCAAAGGGGGCGGGCAGACGCTCGATCATCACGATCGGCGCGTCCGCCCACTGCTTGCGCAGGGCCTGGGCCAGATAGCAGGCCGATGGCCCACTGCCGACGATGGCGACACTGGGCGCGTTCATTCGTCACGCACCGCGTCGAAACGGATCGGCAGGCGAATGGCGCCGGTGTTGCCGCTGTCCGGCAGCCACTGCGACTCACCGTTGGTGACCGGGTTTTTCAGCCGTTCGGCGAGCAGCGCCAGGGCCGCGGTCATGTCGCCGCGGGCGATGAAGTGCCCGATGCAATGGTGCGCGCCGGCACCGAAACCAAAGTGCGGCAGGCGCTTGGCGGTGATGTCGAAACTGCTGTCGTCGAAGGCGCGCGGGTCGCTACCGGCGGACTGGCTGAACAGATGCAGAGTGGTGCCCTTGGCGATTGCCAGGCCCTGATACTCGAAATCCTCCAGCGCTTCGCGGGTCACCCAGGTCACGGTGGGCCGCACGCGCATCACCTCCTCGACGGCGGCGCGCGCCAGCTCCGGGTCGTCGCCCAGCAGGCGCCACTGCTCAGGGTGCTGGAGGAAGGTATCCATGGCCAGGCTCAACTGGTTTCGCGTAGTGTCGATGCCGCCGAAGATCGCCAGGACGATCATGTCGTACAGCTCCTGGTCGCTGAGGGCCTGCTTGTCTTCCTCGTTGGCGCGTACCAGGCTGCTGAGGAAGTCCTCGCCCAGGCCATTGCGCTTGAGTGCTTCCACTGCCTGGCGGGCGTATTCGAACAGCTTGTCAGTGGCGGCGTTGATCCGTGCCTCGTCGCGCTTGAAGGTCACGCCCAGAGCCAGGCCCATTTCCACCGCGAGATCGGCCAGGCCCTTCCATTCGCTGATCGGCAGGCCGAGCAGCAGGCAGATCACCTGGGTGGCGTAGGGTTCAGCGAATTCGCTGACGAACTCGCACTCACCGCGTGCGGCGAACTGCGCGATCAGATCGCCGGCCAGGCGCTGGAAGTCCGGCATCATCTGCTTCACCAGCTTGGGCGAGAAGGCCGGGTTGGCCAGGCGGCGCAGGCGCGAATGGTCGGCGCCTTCCTTGCTCAGCAGCATGCGCATCCACCAGTCGGCGAAGCTGCCGCTGGCATTGTTGTGCGCCGGCCAGGCATAGCTGCCCTGCCGCAGACGCTGATCGCGCAACAGCTTGTTCACCTCGTCGTAACGCAGCACGGCGATGCCATAGGGCGTCCGGGCGAACCAGCTGCGCTCGCGCGCTTCGCGCACCGCGGCGGAACGGATAGAGAAGTTCGGGTCGGTTACGTCCAGGTAGGGCGCATCGTCGAGACGGGTGGGAGCACTAGTAGTCATTCGAACACCTCCGGTCTTGCGCTGCCGCCTCTTGGGGCGGTGCGTTCATTGTTGTTGTGAGCGACACCGGGCGATGCCGCCGTCCGCCGTTGGTGGGCAGCGGGGGATGGATTTAAATTTAAAATATGATCTTATAGTTTTCAACAGGCTTTTTTCGTCCCTGGGTACCTTTCAGGGGGTGTGGGCTGTCGGGAACAGGAGGGGCAAACCCAGCACCCACGCGGTTTTCGAAGGCATCAGCAGGTCGAATAAATAGCCTGTTTCAAAATCTTTTTTGGAGGAAAAGCATGAAAGCATCCCGCGCCATCGCCGTGGTGCACGACGTCGGCGACGTTGCCGGTTGTCTGCCGCCGTTGTTCGCCGAGCAGGGTATTGACCTGGAATTGCGCTGCGTGGACGCCGGCCTGCCGGATCCGGCAAGCCTGGAGTTATTGCTGGTGCTGGGCAGCCCGGAGTCGGCCTACGATCATCGGGTGCCCTGGTTGGCCGGCGAACTGGCCTGGCTGAAGGCCGTGCAACTGCGCGGCGTGCCGACTCTGGGTATCTGCTTTGGCAGCCAACTGCTGGCTCGCGCGCTGGGTGGCGAGGTGTACCGTAATCGTGAGGCGGAAATCGGCTGGACCACCCTCGACACCCCGCACGCCGACTGGTCGCTGAAAGGCCCCTGGCTGAACTTCCACTTCGATGCCTTCACTCCACCGCCGGGCTCCACTCTGCTGGGCAGCACCGACCTGGCCGCGCAGGCCTATCGTCATGGCCGCAGCCTGGGCGTGCAGTTCCACCCGGAAATCGACACGGCGATGTTCGATACCTGGATCGCCTACTGGCAGCGTAGCGAAGAGGGGCGACGCTTCATGGCCGAGGCGGGCGACCTGCCGGAGCGCATCCGCGCCCAGATTGCCGAGCGCGAGCGGGCCAACCAGGATAATTGCCGCGTGCTGCTGAAAGACTTCCTGGAGCGGAGTTGACGTGTGTGAGCGACCTGCAGGGTGAACAGTAAGCAAGCGGCGAAGTAGCGCATTCGATGCCAGGGATACCATCAAATCCACTGTCGATTCGATGGCTGGAGGCCGCCACCGACAGGCGCTCGTTTATCCGGGAAAGGTACATCCTCAGGTGAAGGCGCGAATACCGGCTCGGCCCTGGGCCCGAAGGGTGGAGCGCAGCGAAATCCATGCTCCCGGTACGCGGGAGTGATGGGTATTGCTGCGCTCGCGGATCGCCGCCCGATGCCTCCTGCGGTTCAACCTTCGGCGATCAGCTCCGGCCATTGGCGGTACGGTACCCAGAGCACGCCTTGCCAGCGCAATACGGTCAGCGCCTGAGTTGGGCCCTTCAGGGTTTCGCGGCGGGGTTGGTGGTGGTCGTGGCGCTGTTGGTCACGCAGGGTGGGGATGACGTGTTGGGTGATCCACTGGCGGATGCAGCGGTTTTCCGGGTGGAAGAAGTGGATCAGCGTGGCGTACAGGCCGGACTCGCTGATCAGCAGTTCATCCACGTACTCGCCATTGCCGTCGCGCACCCAGGCCCGGCGGTGCTGGTCGTCATCCAGGTTGCGCGCCACGCGGTCTTCCAGCACGGGAAAGCCGATCAGCTTGCCCAGGTCGTGGGCGCAGAACCAGCATTGGTCTTCCAGCAGCACGGCGCGTAGCTGGCGCCGGTGGCGGGTGAAGGTGGTGGGGATCAGGACCTCTTCAGACATGGCGCACCTCCGGGTTGGAGGGGGAAGAGGGCGGGTACAGCGAAGCGCCTTTGGGGCGAAGGCTGGGGGTGAAAGGCATATCCATTACCTCAATGGGTACACCGCTGCTTTCGGGAGCAGTATTGCCGCTATGTGAAGCGTTTCTTAGGCGCTGGCCGCAACGCTATTGACGGCTGGGCGCGCGGTCAACCGTAGGGCGCATAACTGCGAAGCAGTTATGCGCCAATCTGCTTGCCGTCGCGCTGTAGCTGAGGTGTGCATAAGCACTTCGGCGGATAACGCTTCGCGTTATTCGCCCTACGGGTGGGCCGAGCCTCGGAGTTTGCATTGGCGTAGGGCGCATAACTGCGCAGCAGTTATCCGCCATCGACCTCACCGCCGCTCCGCCGCCCGCACATCCAGCGACACATCACCCGCCCAATCTTCGGTGTAAATGCCATCGGCAACCGCCCGGCGAAAGGTGGAATACGGCCAATCCTTCACCGCCGTCACCCATCCATGTTTCACCGGGTTGATGTGGATGTAGTCGAAGTGCCGCTGGTAGTCCGTTTCATCACGGATCAGATGTTCCCAATAGCGCGGCTGCCAGATGCCGCGCTCTCCGCGCATCTGTTGCTCGATGCTCCGCGGCTCTCCATGAGGAATGCGCCGCGCGAAACCGGATTTGATGACCTTCCACCGCGTGGCGAAATCGGCGTCGCCCGGTGGCAGCGTCCACAGGCAGTGCATGTGTTCGGGCAGCACGACCCAAGCATCGATCTGGAAAGGGTGATTGCGTTTGGTCTGGGCGATGATGCGGCGCAGCAGATTGACTTCCTGGGTGAGGAGGCTGGAGCGGCGGTCACGTAGCGTGACCGTGAAGAAGTAGGTGCCACCCTGCACCCAGGCGCGTCGGTAGTTTGGCATTGGGCCCCTCCGAGTTCGGTTGGAGACTGAAGGGTACCCTAAGGATTCGGCGGATAACGCGGGGCGTTATTCGCCCTACACAAATTTCAGCTACGGCGTAGGAGTTTGGGATCTGATGGTCCGAGCTGCTTGCTAAGTTTTAAATAGAAATTTTAATAGTAAAGCACATGATGATTGATCATGTGCTTATGAGGTTTAGATGCAGTTTGATATGATATGGTCAGCTAGCTTGTCATACTCTTTGTCCATCTCGAGCATCAGATCGACTTGGTTTTGTGCCCACTTTCCTTTGGTTAGAAGTCGTGTCGGTCTGTGCTCGGGAAGGTATTTTATAGGGACGTTCTGAATTATGCTATCCGGTGCCATGACGTTAAGGTCTTCAATTAAAGCTACCGGCTCAAATTCTCCCTTGGTAGGAGTTGCGAAGTAACTTGAGATTCCAGAAAGTGCGGGATAAAGCTTTTCTTCTACTGCCTTGCTAATAGAGATATGGTGTGCTCTATCTGCGCCAACTTGATGTTTGACTCCAAGGGATCGCTTGGTATCGAATCCATTAAATATCCAGCCGGAAAATTTTGGTTGACCTTTGGCTGGTATAAGTGTGTCGTAACTGTTGCTGGCAAGGTAGCGCTCCTTTCCTTGTTCCCAGTCCTTGATGAAACTGGGGAGCATCTGACCGATTAGGCCAACGCAGTATGCGGAGAAAAGATCTGCTGTGCACGGGACTAGGAAGTAGTCTGAACAGTAGAGGGCAGAGCGGACAAGGGTGTTAAATGAAGGAGGGAGATCTATAAGTACATAGTCGTATTTTACTCCGCTAGTCTCTTCAGCTTTTGTGGAAATCAGATGAGGTAGCAGGAATCGATAGAGGCCGCCGCCACCAATTACATCGGTACCAACATTCAGTGTGTCGGAGAAATTGTTTAGCCAGAAATCGCCGGGAATTACGTGAAGGGTACCGTTTTTAATTGGGCTTTTGGGCTCGGATATAAATACATTGCCCTGTTGGTTTTGTTGGATGTATGGAAGCGTGAAGGCCTTGATTGTTTTTCCGAATGGATGAGTTGAACTGGTTTCGAGAAGCTTTGAGAATTCTTCGTCACCAAGGCATGCAATGGATAGGTTGCATTGAGGGTCGAAGTCTATTATTAAGACTTTGTTATCTTTCTCTGCTAGGGAAACGGCCGTGTTCCAAAGGATGGTGGTTTTTCCAACGCCGCCTTTGTTATTGAAAAACGATACTGTAATCATCGGTTTCTCCATGAAAAAGCCCCGCACTAGGCGGGGCTTTTGTCTTTCTATCACTGCCCCAAAATCCATTTCGGTCTACAGCGTTTCTAATGGTCTTGACTTGCGGTGGTGCTACTACTTCCGTCAGTCCCAGCTCAGCGCGCCGCCGGTCTGGTACTCGATTACGCGGGTCTCGAAGAAGTTCTTTTCCTTCTTGAGGTCCATGATTTCGCTCATCCACGGGAACGGGTTGCTGGTGCCCGGGTATTCCTCTTTGAGGCCGATCTGGGTCAGGCGGCGGTTGGCGATGAACTTGAGGTAGTCCTCCATCATCGCGGCGTTCATGCCCAGCACGCCACGCGGCATGGTGTCGCGAGCGTATTCGATCTCCAGTTGGGTGCCCTGGAGGATCATCTGGGTGGCCTCGTCCTTCATCTGGGCATCCCACAGGTGCGGGTTTTCGATCTTGATCTGGTTGATCACGTCGATGCCGAAGTTCAGGTGCATGGATTCGTCGCGCAGGATGTACTGGAACTGCTCGGCGGTGCCGGTCATCTTGTTGCGGCGGCCCATGGAGAGGATCTGGGTGAAGCCGCAGTAGAAGAAGATGCCTTCCAGTACGCAGTAGTAGGCGATCAGGTTACGCAAGAACTGGCGGTCGGTCTCCGGGGTGCCGGTCTGGAACTGCGGGTCGGAGATCGAGCGGGTGTACTTGAGGCCCCAGGACGCTTTCTTCGCGACCGAAGGAATCTCGTGGTACATGTTGAAGATTTCGCCCTCGTCCATGCCCAGCGATTCGATGCAGTACTGGTAGGCGTGGGTGTGGATGGCTTCTTCGAAGGCCTGGCGCAGGATGTACTGGCGGCACTCGGGGTTGGTGATGAGGCGGTAGACGGCCAGCACCAGGTTGTTGGCGACCAGGGAGTCGGCGGTGGAGAAGAAGCCGAGGTTGCGCATGACGATGCGGCGCTCGTCTTCGCTGAGGCCGTCCTTGCTCTTCCACAGGGCAATGTCGGCGTTCATGTTCACTTCCTGGGGCATCCAGTGGTTGGCGCAACCATCCAGATACTTCTGCCAGGCCCAGTCGTACTTGAAGGGTACGAGCTGGTTGAGGTCGGCGCGGGCGTTGATCATCTGCTTGTCGCCGACTTGTACGCGGGCGGCGGAGCCTTCGAGATCGTCCAGGCCTTCCTGGATGTCCAGGGCGTCGAGGGCCTGCTTGGCGCGAGCGACGGCGTCGGAGTCGTTGGCGGATACGGCGCGCGCTTCTTCGACGGAGCCTGCGGCGTCGGCGTCGAGTTTGTCAGCGTTCTGCGCGGCGGCCTGGGCAACGGCCGGGGCGGCCTTGGCTTCGGTGGCGTCTTCTTTGTCGAATTCGTCCCAGCTCAGCATGGGCTTCCTCTCCTGGTTCGGTGGCTGCTCTGTGGCGGCCTGATGTCTGATGGCGTGGTGTGCACGCTAAGAGCTTGTGCGTCTTCCGTTCACGACGGAGGAGGCTGTTGTTCTGCGAGGGCAGGGGCCTGAAAGCGCCCCTCTCCCTAGCCCTGGCTACGCGCCCCAGAGGGGCTTTAACGCTGCGGAGTTCTGGCGGTACCTCGGAGCGAGGCCGCGCTAGGTGCCTGGTAGGTCGGAGCCCCTGGGCGTACGACTGTACGTGGTGGGGGCCGACCTGCCGGGCAACGATGCGCAGACCGTTCCGAGGGCCGCTTACCTCTTACTGGCAGGCTTCGCAGTCGGGGTTGTCGATGGAGCAGGCCTGCGGAACCGGAGCCGGCTTAGGCTCGGCAGCCACAGCGGCCTGCAGGCCATCGTTGCCACCAGCGGACACGGCGTTGAGCTTGCCGGTGTTGATGGTGGACTTCTCGGTGCTGGTGGCGGCCAGGGCACGGAGGTAGTAGGTGGTTTTCAGGCCACGGTACCAGGCCATGCGGTAGGTGACGTCCAGCTTCTTGCCCGAGGCGCCGGCGATGTAGAGGTTCAGGGACTGGGCCTGGTCGATCCACTTCTGGCGGCGGCTGGCGGCATCGACGATCCACTTGGTCTCGACTTCGAACGCGGTGGCGTAGAGATCTTTGAGGTCCTGCGGAATGCGCTCGATCTGCTGTACGGAGCCGTCGTAGTACTTCAGGTCGTTGACCATGACCGGGTCCCACAGGCCGCGTGCCTTGAGGTCGCGTACCAGGTAGGGGTTGATCACGGTGAATTCGCCGGAGAGGTTCGATTTCACGTACAGGTTCTGGTAGGTCGGCTCGATGGACTGCGATACGCCGGTGATGTTGGCGATGGTCGCGGTCGGCGCGATGGCCATGATGTTCGAGTTACGGATGCCTTTCTGTACGCGAGCACGTACCGGAGCCCAGTCGAGGGATTCGGTGAGGTCGACGTCGATGTACTTCTGACCACGGGCTTCGATGAGGATCTGCTGGGAGTCCAGCGGCAGGATGCCCTTGGACCACAGGGAGCCTTCGAAGGTCTCGTAGGCGCCACGCTCGTCGGCCAGGTCACAGGAGGCCTGGATGGCGAAGTAGCTCACCGCTTCCATGGACTTGTCGGCGAACTCGATGGCAGCGTCCGAGCCGTACGGGATGTGCTGCAGGTATAGCGCGTCCTGGAAGCCCATGATGCCGAGGCCAACCGGGCGGTGCTTGAGGTTGGAGTTGCGCGCCTGCGGGACCGAGTAGTAGTTGATGTCGATGACGTTATCGAGCATGCGTACTGCGGTCTTGACGGTTTTCTCGAGCTTGGCGGTGTCCAGCTTGCCGTCGACGATGTGGTTGACCAGGTTGATCGAGCCCAGGTTGCAGACCGCGATCTCGTCCTTGTTGGTGTTCAGGGTGATCTCGGTGCACAGGTTGGAGCTGTGGACCACGCCCACGTGCTGCTGCGGGCTGCGCAGGTTGCACGGGTCCTTGAAGGTCAGCCACGGGTGGCCGGTCTCGAAGAGCATGGAGAGCATCTTGCGCCACAGGTCTTTGGCCTGGACGACCTTGAACACCTTGATCTTGTTGTACTCGGTCAGGGCCTCGTAATACTCGTAGCGCTCTTCGAAGGCCTTGCCGGTCAGATCGTGCAGGTCCGGTACTTCGGACGGGGAGAACAGGGTCCACTTGCCGTCGTCGAAGACGCGCTTCATGAACAGGTCCGGAATCCAGTTCGCGGTGTTCATGTCGTGGGTACGGCGACGGTCGTCACCGGTGTTCTTGCGCAGTTCGAGGAACTCCTCGATGTCCAGGTGCCAGGTTTCCAGGTAGGCGCAGACGGCGCCTTTGCGCTTGCCGCCCTGGTTTACGGCGACGGCGGTGTCGTTCACGACTTTGAGGAACGGAACCACGCCCTGGGACTTGCCGTTGGTGCCCTTGATGTAGGAGCCCAATGCACGGACCGGCGTCCAGTCGTTGCCCAGGCCGCCTGCGAACTTGGACAGCATGGCGTTGTCGTGGATGGCGTTGTAGATGCCCGACAGGTCGTCCGGAACGGTGGTCAGGTAGCAACTGGAGAGCTGCGGACGCAGGGTGCCGGCGTTGAACAGGGTCGGGGTCGACGACATGTAGTCGAACGAGGAGAGCAGGTTGTAGAACTCAATGGCGCGCGCTTCACGGTCCTTCTCTTCGATGGCCAGGCCCATGGCCACGCGCATGAAGAAGACCTGCGGCAGTTCGAAGCGGATGCCGTCCTTGTGGATGAAGTAGCGGTCGTACAGGGTCTGCAGGCCGAGGTAGGTGAACTGCTGGTCGCGCTCGTGGTTCAGCGCGGCGCCCAGCTTGGCCAGGTCGAATTCCTTGAGTTTGCTGTCGATCAGCTCGAATTCGGCGCCTTTCTCGACGTAGGCGGCCAGGGCCTTGGTGTAGAGGTCGGCCATCTCGTGGTGAGTGGCGCTCTCGGCCACGCCCAGGAAGCCCAGGGCTTCGGCGCGCAGGGTGTCCATCAGCAGGCGGGCGGTGACGTAGGAGTAGTTCGGCTCGCGCTCGACCAGGGTACGGGCGGTCATCACCAGGGCGGTGTTGACGTCCTTCTCGGCAACGCCGTCGTACAGGTTTTTCAGGGTTTCGCGTTCGATCAGGTCGCCATCGACTTCGGCCAGGCCTTCGCAGGCTTCGCGGATGATGGTCTGCAGGCGGCCCATGTCCAGCGGCTGGGTGCTGCCGTCGGCCTTGGTAATGCGGATGCTCGGGTGCGGCTGGGCGATGTCGCTGGCGGCGCCAGCATTCTTGCGTTCGTTGGCACGGGCTTCGCGGTAGATCACGTAGTCGCGGGCGACTTTCTGCTCGCCGGCACGCATCAGGGACAGTTCGACCTGGTCCTGGATTTCTTCGATGTGGATGGTGCCACCGGAAGGCATGCGGCGCTTGAAGGTAGCGGTGACCTGTTCGGTCAGGCGGCGCACGGTTTCATGGATGCGCGACGAGGCGGCAGCGGTGCCGCCTTCCACGGCGAGGAACGCCTTGGTGATGGCTACGGTGATCTTGTCATCGGTGTAGGGAACTACGGTGCCGTTGCGCTTGATCACGCGCAGCTGGCCCGGAGCGGTGGCGGCCAGATCCTGGGCGGATTCAGCGGCCACGGGCGCTGCGGCCTGCGGGTTCTCGCGAGTGGTGTCGATTTGCATGGGTGGTTGTCTCCACGTTCTCGTAATTGGTGTGTTACTGGCACCAGGGGTGCCATCCCGAAATAAAGAGCGAAAAGAGCGAAAGCCCGCGGCGAGCCGCAAGCTGAAAAATTCGTTGGAACAGGGGGAAAGAGACCCGAAGCGCCTCCCTGGCCCAAGTCGGGTGCCGGCCTTACGGGCCGGGACCACAATACCTAGTGGTGTTGAACGTATCGTTGCAACACCCGTACCGCATTTCCATCGACATGAATCGCTCCTTGCGGTCAGGGCCGCCTGGCACATCAGTACGTCTGGAATACGTTGTGGCTGAACCGGAGGAGCCGTGGAACAGGCTCGCGACTTCGACTTTCTTCTTGTGTCCGGTTCATAGTGGCAACCCCAAGATGTAGGGGTATGCCGTAACGGGGATACAAGATAATGCGCTATTGGGGGGTTTGCAAGGCGAGAGGCGTGGGAAAAGCTGTGGATAAAATGTGCGTGAAATGTGGGTGGATCGAGGGAAGTCGCGCAAGGCCGCATCGTGCCTACCTTTCGCCGTTCGTCGCGGCTGGAGAAAGAATTTTCCTACGCTGCGCGGGCTTCGAGGTGATGCAAACACTACCACAATATGTAGTGTTTTCGCCCGCCAGCCTCTTGACCTTTCGCTGCAATGGCTTCTTACCTGGCTCGAGTGCTGCGCGGGCGTCACATTGGCTACAATGCCGGCCGTTCCGGCGGGTTGGCCCGCGACCGGTGTGGTAGGAGGCAAGGTGGAGCAAGAAGCGCGCATTCTCATCGTCGAGGACGATCAGCGTCTGGCCGAGCTGACCCAGGATTATCTGGAGAGCAATGGCCTGGAGGTCGCCATCGAGTCCAATGGCGCGGCGGCGGTGGCGCGGGTACTGGCGGAGCGTCCGGATCTGGTGGTGCTCGATCTGATGTTGCCCGGCGAAGACGGCCTGTCGATCTGCAAGCGCCTGCGCCCGGATTATGACGGCCCGATCCTGATGCTCACCGCGCGCACCGACGATATGGATCAGGTGCAGGGCCTGGAGATGGGCGCGGACGACTACGTGTGCAAGCCGGTGCGTCCTCGTGTATTGCTGGCGCGCATTCGTGCACTGTTGCGGCGCAGCGAGCCGGTGGAGTCGGCACTGCCGCAGGGCGGTAAACGCCTGGTCTTCGGCACGCTGGTGATCGACAACGCGATGCGTGAGGCGTGGCTGGACGGGCAGACCATCGAGCTGACCAGCGCCGAGTTCGATCTGCTCTGGCTGCTGGCTTCGAACGCGGGGCGCATTCTGTCTCGCGAGGAAATCTTCAATTCCCTGCGCGGCATCGAGTACGACGGCCAGGACCGCTCCATTGACGTGCGCATTTCGCGCATCCGCCCCAAGATCGGCGACGACCCGATGCACCCGCGGCTGATCAAGACGGTGCGCAGCAAGGGCTACCTGTTCGTCGGGGAGCTTTGAGCGATGGCTGGCCAGGGGTTTCCCGAGTTGCACGCTGAGCGCTTTTTGCTGCGTGCGTTCTCCGATGCGGACCAGCCGGCGGTGTTTCGCGCGCTGTCGCACCCGCAGGTGATCCGCCACTACGGCGTTTCCTACGCGACGTTCGAAGCGACCCGCGAGCAGATGGAGTGGTTCGAGCGTATTCATGCAGAAGGCAGCGGCATCTGGTGGGCGATATGCCGGCCCGAGGCGCCCGCTGAGGTTATCGGTGGCTGCGGCTTCAATAACTGGCAGCGGGAACATCGCCGCCTGGAACTGGGGTACTGGCTGATGCCGGAGTATTGGGGGCAGGGGGTGATGAGTGAGTGTCTGCCGTTGATCCTGCGGTATGCGTTCTTCGAAATGAATGTGCATCGCATCGAGGCCGAGGTGGAGACAGAGAACACCGCCAGCAGCCGCCTGCTGCTCAGGCATGGTTTCGTCCATGAGGGGCGGCGCCGTGAGTGTGAGGTGAAAGACGGCGCGTTCGTCAGCCTGGATGACTTCGGCTTGCTCGCTCCGGTGGCTTTGCCTCAACCATGAAATCCATCTTTCTGCGCATCTATGGCGGCATGTTGCTGACCCTGGTGTTGGTCGCTGCGCTTGGTGTGCTGGCTCTGCATCTGGTCAACGAGGTGCGTGGCGAGCGTTATCGGGAGGATCTGGCGCGCGGCACGTTCCGCCTGATGGCCGATGAGTTGCTGCCGATGAGTGAGGTGGACCGCAAGCGCGCGCTGACTCAGTGGAGCCGCCTGCTGGGCATTCCGCTGAGGCTGACCAGCCTGGATGCGCTGGGCATGGAAGGGCGCAGCCGGGCGCGCCTTATGAATGATCAGGTGCTGGTGCAGGCGAGCGCGCCGCACATGGTGAAGGTGCTGACTCAGGTTAGCGCGGCGGAGAGCCTGATCCTCACCGGCGAGGTGGAGCAGGTCAGCGAGCAGTTGGCCCGTGCCACCATCTATCTGCTGATGGACGAGCTCAAGCGCTATCCGGCCAGCGAGCAGCCTTATCACCTGGCACGCATCGTCCGCGACAAGCGCTTCGGTTTCGATGTGCACCTGCTGCGCCTGAAGGAAATCGACCTCGACGACGATCAGAGTCGTCGCGTGGAGGAGGGCGACACGGTGCTGGCGCTGGGCAAGGACGGCGATTCGATCCGCGTGCTGGCCGGCATTCTCGATACGCCCTGGGTGTTGGAACTGGGGCCGATTTATCAGATGAACCCTTATCCGCCGCAACTGCTGTCGATCATTGTGGTGGTGGCGCTGAGTCTGATCGGTCTTACGCTCTATCTGCTCATCAGTGGCCTGGAGCAGCGCCTGCGCAGCCTGGAGTCGGCGGCCACGCGCATTGCCCGGGGCAGCCTGGATACCCGCGTGGAGGCCCGTGGCGCGGACTCGGTGGGGCGGCTCGCGGGGGCGTTCAACCACATGGCCGAACAGTTGCACCTGTTGCTGACGGTGCAGCGCGAGCTGGTGCGTGCGGTGTCCCACGAGTTGCGCACGCCGGTGGCGCGGCTACGTTTCGGCCTGGAGATGATTGAGTCCGCCGAAACCGACGTGGCGCGGCGCAAGTACATGGAGGGCATGGATGGCGACATTCAGGATCTCGACCAGTTGGTGGACGAGATGCTCACCTACGCCCGCCTGGAGCAGGGCTCGCCGGCTCTGACGTATCAGCGCCTGGAGCTGGCAGCGCTGGTAACCCAGGTGGTGTCGGAGATTGCGCCGCTGCGGCGGGAGATTACCGTCAGTATCGAGCCGGGACCGCTGGTTCCGTTCGATCAGGGCAGTTGGGTGGAGGCGGAGCCGCGCTACCTGCATCGCGCCCTGCAGAACCTGCTGACCAATGCCTTGCGCTACGCTGAAAGCCGTGTCCGGGTGAGCTTCCGGCTCAGCGTTGAGCAGTGCCAGGTGGATGTCGAGGACGATGGCCCCGGTGTACCGGAAGTGCAGTGGCCGCGCCTGTTCCAGCCGTTCTTCCGCGCCGACGACAGCCGTGCGCGGGTTACGGGTGGGCACGGGCTGGGGTTGTCGATCGTGCGGAGGATCATTCATTGGCACGGCGGTCGCGCACAGATCGCGCACAGCGAGTCCCTGGGCGGGGCGTGCTTCACGTTGGTGTGGCCGCGTCGGCAGGCTCCGCGGGGCGAGTGACTTTTCGGTGTCGCATCTGCAGGGTTTGACCTTGAAGTCAAAAAATGCAGAATGCTTCGGTGCTATCGCCGTCTGATGGCACTCACCGATGCGTTCCTTCGCCGTCTGTTCAACGAGATTTCCTGAGATATCCCTTGCGGGGTATTGCATAGCTAGCGGTATCGTTATGTAATTTTTGTTATAGCGATTGCGTTCAGGTGCTCCTTCATCGACCGGGTGGACGCTTGAAAACAACAATCCACTGGAGCCTCACGATGAAACACCGCTGCGCAAGCCTGTCCCTGCTGCTCGCTTCCTGCTTCGCCCTGCATTCGGCACTGGCCGACGAGGTGCAGGTCGCGGTCGCCGCCAACTTCACCGCGCCGATCCAGGCGATCGCCAGGGACTTCGAGAAAGACACCGGCCACAAGCTGGTCGCGGCTTACGGCGCCACGGGCCAGTTCTATACGCAGATCAAGAATGGCGCGCCGTTCGAGGTGTTCCTCTCGGCTGATGACAGCACGCCGAAGAAGCTGGAGGAGGAGAAGGAGATCGTCCCCGGTTCGCGCTTCACCTACGCTGTAGGCACGCTGGCGCTGTGGTCGCCGAAGGAAGGCTACATCGATGACAAGGGCGCGGTACTGCAGAAGAGTGAGTTCAGGCACCTGTCCATCGCCAACCCGAAAACCGCACCGTACGGTCTGGCCGCTACCCAGGTGATCGAGAAGATGGGCCTGAAGGACAAGCTCGCCGGCAAGATCGTCGAGGGGCAGAACATCACCCAGGCTTTCCAGTTCGTCTCCACCGGCAACGCCGAGCTGGGCTTCGTGGCGTTGTCGCAGATCTACAAGGATGGCAAGGTGAGCGGCGGTTCCGCGTGGATCGTGCCGGGCGACCTGCATGATCCTATCCGCCAGGACGCCGTGATCCTCAACAAGGGCAAGGACAGCGCAGCCGCCAAGGCGCTGGTCGAATACCTGAAGGGCCCGAAAGCCGCTGCGGTGATCAAGTCTTACGGCTACGAACTCTGATTCTCGCGAATCCATCGGCAAGGAACCGGCGATGCCCCTGACGCAGGAGGATTTCCAGGCAATCTGGCTCACCATCGAGCTGGCGTCCCTGAGCACCCTGATTCTCCTGCTGATCGGCACGCCCATAGCCTGGTGGTTGGCGCGCACGCGCTCGTGGCTGAAGGGCCCGCTTGGCGCGGTGGTCGCGCTGCCGCTGGTGTTGCCGCCGACGGTGATCGGCTTCTACCTCCTGATCACTCTCGGCCCCAGCGGTTTCATCGGGCAACTGACCGAGAGCCTTGGCCTGGGTCGACTGCCGTTCACCTTTGCCGGCCTGGTGGTTGGCTCGGTGTTCTATTCGCTGCCCTTCGTGGTGCAGCCGCTGCAGAACGCTTTCGAGTCGATCGGCGACAAACCGCTGGAGGCTGCCGCAACGTTGCGGGCCAGTCCCATGGATACCTTCTTCAGCGTGGTGTTGCCGCTGGCCCGGCCAGGCTTCCTCACTGCCAGCATCCTCGGCTTCGCGCATACGGTGGGCGAGTTCGGTGTGGTGCTGATGATTGGCGGCAACATTCCGGGCAAGACCCGTGTGGTGTCGGTGCAGATATTCGATCACGTCGAGGCGATGGAGTACGCCCAGGCTCACTGGCTGGCCGGTGGCATGGTGGTGTTCTCCTTCTTCGTTCTGCTGGCGCTTTACGCGAGCCGTCGCAGCCGTTCGGCGTGGGTCTGAGGTGGGCATGAACGAAGCCGTGACCGAGCGTTCCATCGAGGCGCGTTTCCAGATCGCCTATTCGGGCTTCAGCCTGGATGTCGACCTGCGCTTGCCGGGGCGAGGCGTGACCGCGCTGTTCGGCCATTCCGGTTCGGGCAAGACCACTTGCCTGCGCTGCGTGGCGGGGCTGGAGCGGGCGCCGCTCGGCCGCCTGGTGGTGAACGGGGACGTCTGGCAGGACAGCGCCAGCGGCGTGTTCCTGCCGCCGCACAAGCGTGCGCTGGGCTATGTGTTCCAGGATGCCAACCTGTTCGAGCACCTGTCGGTGAAGCGCAATCTCACCTACGGCATGCGCCGCGTGCCGCGCGACCAGCATCGCGTGGAGCTGGCGCAGGCGACCGAGCTGCTCGGCATCAGCCACCTGCTGGAGCGCATGCCGGGGCATCTGTCCGGCGGCGAGCGGCAGCGCGTCGGCATGGCCAGGGCCTTGCTGACCAGCCCACGCCTGCTGTTGATGGATGAACCACTGGCGGCGCTGGACCTCAAGCGCAAGGCGGAAATTCTGCCCTACCTGGAGCGCCTGCACGACGAACTGGACATTCCGATCCTCTATGTCAGCCACTCGCCGGACGAAGTCGCACGGCTGGCGGATCATCTGGTGCTGCTCGACCAGGGCCGGAGCATCGCCAGCGGCCCGGTGATGCAGACTCTTGCGCGGACCGACCTGCCGATCTCGCACCTGGACGACGCCGGCGTGGCGATCGATGGCCGCGTCGCCGGCTATGACGAAGCCTATGGTCTGCTGACCCTGGCATTGCCCGGATGCGAGGAGCGCATTCGCGTGGCTCATGCGCCGATGGCGCTGGGCAAAGCGTTGCGGATCAAGGTACAGGCGCGGGATGTGAGCCTGAGCCTGGAGCCGGCGGCCCACAGCAGCATCCTCAACGCATTGCCGGCGACGGTGGTGGAGATCGTCCCGACGGACAATCCCGCGCACCTGCTGGTGAAGCTGGCGGTGGCCGGTACTCCTCTGCTGGCGCGGATCACGCGCTATTCCCACGACCAGCTCGGCCTGCATGCCGGACAGGTGGTCTGGGCTCAGATCAAGTCGGTAGCGTTGCTGGCCTGAGGCTGCACCTGCTTTTCGTAGGATGGCGTGGAGCGCAGCGATACCCATCGATCTGGCATGCCCTCAGCATGGGTATCGCCGCGCGCCCCCATCCTGAGAGTGCCTCGTGACGTCCAACTTTGCGGATGGATCAGAAACAAGAAGGGCGGTCACTGGCCGCCCTTCTTCTTTCACACCACGCCTTACAGCAGCGGGATGGTGTAGCTGACGATCAGGCGGTTCTCGTCCTGGTCACGCTGGTTGGGAGTGCCGGGGGTGCTGGCGGCGGGCAGGCCGCTGCGCATGGTGGCGTTCTTCCAGGCCAGGCCAAGGCCCTTGAAGGTGCCTTCCGGGACGACGTAGCCCAGTGCGATGTCGCGTTCCCATTCGCCCTGGTCGCCCTGCCTGGTGTCGATGTTGTCGGCGTTCAGGTAGAGCACGCTGAAGGTCAGGCCCGGCAGGCCGAGATCGGCGAAGTCGTAGGCGTAACGGCCGATCCAGGTGCGCTCGCCGGCGCGATTGAACTTGAGCAATTGGGCGTCGGAGATCAGGTAGGTGCTGGTGCCTTCGCCATCGCCGCGATTCAGGTAGGGGAAGTCGCTGTCGCCGGTCAGGACCTGGTAGCCGGCGCCGATGCTATGGGCACCCAGAGCATAGGTGAACATGCCGCTGTAGACGTTGTTGTCCACTTCGCCTTTAAGGCTGTTGCCGCCGTAGTAGCCGCTGCTGACGTAGCCGTCGGCCCGGCCGGAGGCGCTGCCGTTCTTGCCGTCGGAGTCGCTGATGAATACGCGCAGGTCCGACTTCAGGGTGCCTGGGCCGATCGCCCAGTTGTGTACCAGGCCGAGGTAGTTCTGCTTGTAGAAGTTGTCCAGCTCGCCGTAGTAGTACGACAGGGTCAGGTTCTTGCTGGCCTTGTAGTCGCCGCCGGCGAAGTAGAACTTGTTGCTGTCGCGGGAGGTCGGGCCGCTGCCGTTGGCACCGGAGATGGACATGCTGCGCCAGTCGGTCGAGTTGCGGCCCTTGGTATGAGTCAACTGGCCGCCGGTGATGGTCAGGTTGTCGATGTCGGTGGAGGTGACCTGGCCACCTTCGTAGGTCATCGGCAGCAGGCGCGCGTCGTTGTAGACCACCACCGGCAGCTTCGGCTGCAGGGTGCCGTAGCGGAACTCGGTCTTGGAGATTTTCGCCTTGGCGGTCAGGCCCAGGCTGCTGAATTCGTCGACAGCGCTGCCATCGCTTTCCAGCGGGAAGATGGTGCCGGGCTGGCGATCGATGTTGGGCTTGCCGGCCTTGCCGCCGCCGTCCAGGCGTACGCCGAGCAGGCCGAGGGCGTCGACGCCGAAGCCGACGGTGCCTTGGGTGAAGCCCGATGCGTAGTTGAGCATGAAGCCTTGGCCCCACTCATCCTGCTTGCTGGGCATTTTGGGACCGTTGCCATTACGGTTGTCGGTGTTGATGTAGAAGTTGCGAAGGGTGAGGCTGGCCTTGCTGTCCTCGATGAAGCCGCCCGCGACCGCCGAGTGCGCGACGAGGCCGAGCGAGCTGGCCGCGATGGCTAGGGCCAGGGTGTTTCTGGTCATTCCGATTACTCCGATGTGCATTTTTTCTTGTGGGTACCCCAATCGCCAAGGCGCTTGACTTGGCTGTATTGGATTTTATATAGCGGAGGGCGTGCCGACGATTCCCAGGAAGGCAGAGCCTGCGGGGCAAAAGAGGTATGGAAGCGTCTGGACGGCGTGCATGACGCCAAATTCTGACTTTTAAGTCAATACTTTGCGCTGCTCAGTTGCCCGCGGGAATCGCTACCAGGCTGAGCAGTCGCTCGCCCATCAGGCTGAACTGGCCGTCGATTTCCTTGCCGTGGTGCCATTCCGGCGACAGGTCGGTAAGCAGCCTTAGGCGCGCGTGGCCGCCGGCCGACCACTGGATCAGCTCGGCGTGCTCGAAATAGAAGCGCTGGCGCACCAGTGGGAACAGCGCCTTGAACAGGCTTTCCTTGAGCGAGAAGGTGAGCGTGACCTGTAGCGCGGCCTGCTCCGGGTGGAGGCGCGACAGTTCGCCTGGCGTGAGGATTTCCCCGGCCAGCCGCTGGGCGCGGGCGCTGTCGAGGCGGGTTTCCACGTCCAGTCCGAGGCCACGCCAGTCGCGGCTGTGGGCAACGACGGCGGCGGCCCAGCCGTCGCCGTGGGTGATGGAGCCGCAGAAGCCCGCCGGCCAGACTGGCGCCCGCTCTTCATCGGTGCCGGGCACGGTTGCATCGCTGCCGCTGGCCTGGAGCGCCGCGCGGGCGCAGAGACGGCCGGCGAGGTATTCGGCCTGGCGCTTGGCGACGGAGCGCTGGATGTTCGCCGGGGCTGCTACCTGGCTCAGGGAGAAGTCGTCGGGCAGCAGGCGCTGGCGATCGAAATGGGTACTGCGCATCTGGCAGCCGGCAAGGGGCGTGGGCAGGGGCCAGTCGGCGCTGAGCGGGGTGCAGAAGGCGGGGAGGGTGGTCATGGGCCTATTCTGCCGTTGCGGAACGTGGCTCACCAGTCACGCTGCGATTACATTCCTTTGCAAACCTTCACCAAAGGCGTACGGATTCGTCCGTCGAGCTTTGCCAAACTGCACGCCGCGTCCCACGGGGACGCAGGTGAGGTTGTTGTTGGAGTGCCGCCAAGGCGGGCTCTGACCTTTACACTTGATTGAGTGCGGGAGCCCCAAGGGGCTCCCGTTTTTTTTGTGCTGGAAAAAGTCTCAGGACTTCTCGGCGAAGATGTCCTTGAAGAACGCCTGCAAGTCGGCCCACGACTTCTGGTCGGCGGTCTTGTCGTAGCCAACGTCCAGGCCGTGGCCCTTGTGCATGTCGGCGTCCGGGTTGGTGAAGCTGTGCTTGGCACCCGGCTGGATCACCAGCTTGTAGTCGGCCTTGGCGTTGTCCATCTCGGTCTTGAAGGCCGCGACGCTTTCTGCCGGCACCAGGGTATCGGCGCCGCCGTGCTCGACGAGGATCTTCGCCTTCACAGCGCCTGTTTGCGCCGGGGTGTCTGTGGCCAGCACGCCGTGGAAGCTTGCCACGCCCGCCAGCGGCAGGCCGGCGCGGGCCATGTCCAGTACCACCTTGCCACCGAAGCAATAGCCGATGGCGGCGATCTTGCTCGGGTCGGTCTGCGGTTGCTTCTTCAGCAGTTCGAGCCCGGCCTGGAAGCGCGCCCTTGAGGCGTCGGCGTTCTTCAGCGCTTCGGTCATGAATGCCTTGGCATCGTTCGGATGCTCGGTGTGCTTGCCGTCACCGTACATGTCGATGGCCAGGGCGCTGTAGCCCAGTGCGGCAAGGTCGCGGGCGCGGCGCTTGGCGTAGTCGTTCAGCCCCCACCACTCGTGCACCACGATCACACCGGGGCGGATGCCCGACTTGGCGTCGTCGTAGGCGAAATAGCCGATCATCCTGGTGCCATCGGCGGACTGGTAGGGAATTTCCTGGGTCTTGATCGCGGCTGACGCACTGGCGGCGAAGGCGAATAGCAGAAAGGCGGTGAGCAGGCGCATGGCGGGAGTCTCCGTGACGGGGCCGGGGGAGTGACCCAGAGAAGATAGCCGCTCCTGCGCTGGGTGGCGCGTCGCCGGCGTCAAGCACGCGGCTGCGGATGAAATGTGAGTCTCTCTCGACTACCCTTGCGCCCACTGTCCCGCCCCCGAAAGCGATAGGCCGATGCTGGACCTGAGCACCTGGAACCTGACCACTCCCCAGCGCGGCCCGGCCGCGACCGTTTCCACTGCAATGCTGCGCCGCGATTACCAGAGCCCGTACTTCCACCGCAGCGCCAGCGGCGTGGAGTTCTGGGTGCCGGTGAACGGCGCGCATACCCACGGCAGCGAATTCCCGCGTACCGAGCTGCGCGAGACTTCGCCCAGCGGCGCGCTGCTATCCTGGCGCTATCCGAATGCCGACAATCTTTTGGTGGCGACCCTGCGCGTGGATGCAGTGCCATCCAGCCGGCGCATGGTGATCGGGCAGATCCACAGCGATGGGCGCAGCAGCGCCGAGGCCCTGCCGCTGGTGAAGCTGGTGTACCAGCAGCGTCTGGACCAGGGCCGCGTGCAGGCGCTGGTGCGTGACCGGCCCGACGACGCGGCCACCCGCACCTACACCGTGTACGACGGCATTCCGCTGGGCACCGCTTTCAGCTACCGATTGGGTGTGTCGCGCAGTGGCATCCTGAGCATCCAGGTCAACGACGGCCAGTTGCGCCAGCAACTTGATCCGCAATGGGCCCACCAGGGGCTGTACTTCAAGGCCGGGCTCTATCTGCAGGACAATCGCGGCCCGGCGACCGAAGGCGGGCGGGCCACCTTCAGCAACCTGACCATCTTTCACCAATGAGGACGTTCCCCATGCCGTTGCGCAAATCCCTGGCTCTTTCCCTGCTGCTGCCGGCTGCCCTGGCGCAGGCGACGCCGGGGGACGATTTCGCCGACTGCCTGGATCGCCTGCGGGGCGCGGCGCAGTCCGCGGGCGTCAGCGCGGCCAGTTATGCGCGCTTCACCCAGGGCCTGCAGGCGGACATGAGCGTGCTGCCATTGCTCGATGCGCAGCCGGAGTTCACCACGCCGATCTGGGATTACCTGGCCGGGTTGGTGGACGAGCAGCGCGTGGCCGACGGCAAGGCGAGGATGAGCGAGCACGCCGACCTGCTGCGCAAGGTTGCCGCGCGCTATCAGGTCGACCCGGCTGCGGTGGTCGCCGTGTGGGGCGTCGAGAGCGATTACGGGCGCATCACCGGCAAGCGGCCGTTGCTGGTGTCGCTGTCCACGCTGTCGTGCTACGGCCGTCGCCAGGCGTTCTTCCGTGGGGAGTTCTTCGCCGCGCTCAAGCTGTTGCAGCAGGGCGATATCCGCGACAGCGGCATCACCGGCTCTTGGGCGGGCGCCTTCGGCCAGACGCAGTTCATGCCCTCCACCTACGCGCGCATTGCCGAGGATTTCGATGGCGACGGCCACCGCGACCTGGTGGGCAGCACCGCCGACGCACTGGCGTCCACCGCCAATTACCTGCGCAAGGCGGGCTGGCGCGAGGGCCAGCCGTGGGGCTACGAGGTACGCCTGCCGGCGGGTTTCGACCCGGCGCTGGCGGGGCGCACCAAGCGTCGGGCGATCTCCGACTGGACGGCGCGCGGTGTGATGCGCGTCGATGGCAAGCCGATCCCTGATATCGACTCCAGGGCGGCCATCCTGATGCCGGCGGGCAAGCAGGGGCCGGCATTCCTGGTGCTGCGCAACTATGACGCGATCTATTCGTACAACGCGGCAGAAAGTTATGCACTGGCCATCGCTCTGTTGTCCGATCGCCTGCGCGGCGAGCCGGGTCTGCGCACGCCGTGGCCGACCGACGATCCCGGGCTGAGCCGGGCCGAGCGCAAGACGTTGCAGGAGTTGCTGCTGCAACGCGGTTACGACATCGGCAAGGCTGACGGGATGATCGGCGACGTTACGCGCCGGGCGATCCAGGAAGAACAGCACAAGCGCGGCATCGAGCCGGCCGATGGTCGCGCCGGGCAGAAGATTCTCAAGGCGTTGCAGGGCGGGTAGACGACACGCCAAAACGACAAAGGCCCCGACGGGGCCTTTGCTTTTTGGCGGAGCGGACCGTGACCGAGATGCGCCGGTTGTTGTGGTGGTGGACGGAAAGCCTCCCGGCGCTCAATCCCAGCCCTTTACCCCCGTCATGTCTGGCAGGTGGTGGGCTATCCCCTTGTGGCAGTCGATGCACGTTGCCTCGCCCGATGCCAGGGCGGTGGAGTGCATCTGCCGCGCCCGCTGGCTCTGGCGGGTGAAGTCCATGAACTCGAAGTTGTGGCAGTTGCGGCACTCCAGCGAGTCGTTGGCCTTCAGCCTTGCCCATTCGTGCTCGGCGAGTTCGCGACGATGGTCGAGGAATTTCTCGCGGGTGTTGATGGTGCCGAAGATCTTGCCCCAGACCTCCTTGGACGCCTGCATCTTGCGCGCGATCTTGTCGGTCCACTTGTGTGGCACGTGGCAGTCCGGGCAGGTGGCGCGCACACCGGAGCGGTTGGTGTAGTGGATGGTGTCCTTGAGCTCGACGTAGACGTTGTCGCGCATCTCGTGGCACGAGATGCAGAACGCCTCGGTGTTGGTCGCCTCCAGTGCGGTGTTGAAGCCGCCCCAGAAGATGATCCCGGCAACGAAGCCGGCCAGCGTCAGGAAGCCCAGGCTGTAGTGCACGCTGGGCCTGCGCAGGATGCTCCAGTAGCCCTTGAGCCAGGCGAACAGTGCTTTCATGCTGCCTCCTCAGGGATTTCCGGTGGATGTGCCGTCGGCCTTGCCGGTGGCGGTGCCCCGGGCGGCGTCGCGCTGGAGAATCTTGTCGATGTCCTCGAAGGTATTGCCCACCAGCGGCTTCACATCCTTCTGCGGGACGTGGCACTGCACGCAGAAGTAGCGGCGTGGAGCGACGGAGGCGAGTGGCTGGCCGTCGCGGTCCATGTAGTGGGTGATGCTGATCATCGGCGCCTGCACCCGCGCGCTGTTCGACCGGCTGTGACAGGACAGGCACTTGTTGCTGTTGCTGTCGATGCGGTAGCCGGCGATGGTGTGCGGGATGGTTGGCGGCTGTTCGGGGTAGTTGCGTTCGCGGCGCACGTCCTTGTTCTCGTCGCTTGCCAGCGGCGGCGCGGGGCGGTCCTCGGTGATGCTGCCGCCGGGGCGGCGACCGTCGGGCGCCGGGGCGTCCAGCGGGTAGCTGACGTCGGCGGCCAGCGCGGCGAACGAGAGGAACATCAGCAGCAGGGTAGGGATCGTCTTGTTCATCACGCGCTCCTCAGGCCAGGCTGACCAGTTCGATGCGCACCGCGCACTTCTTGAAGTCGGTCTGCTTGGAGATCGGGTCGGTGGCGTCCAAGGTGACCTTGTTGATCAGCTTGTTGGCGTCGAAGAACGGCACGAACACCAGGCCCTGGGGCGGCTTGTTGCGGCCTCGTGTTTCCACCCGCGCACGCATCTCGCCGCGCCGGCTGATCAGCTTGACCTCGCTGCCGCGCCGCAGCTTGAGCTGGCGGGCATCGTCGGGGTGCATGTAGACCAGCGCGTCGGGCACTGCCTTGTACAGCTCCGGCACGCGGGCGGTCATGCTGCCGGTGTGCCAGTGTTCGAGCACGCGGCCGGTGCACAGCCAGAACGGGTACTGCTGGTCCGGTGCCTCGGCCGCCGGCTCGTAGGGCAGGGCGAAGATGATCGCCTTCTTGTCCGGGTAGCCGTAGAACTGCACGCCGCTGCCGGCGGTGACGTAGGGATCGTAGCCTTCGCGGTAGCGCCAGAGGGTTTCCTTGCCGTCGACCACCGGCCAGCGCAGGCCGCGCGCCTCGTGGTAGGCGTCGAATGGCGCGAGATCATGGCCGTGGCCGCGGCCGAAGCTGGCGTACTCCTCGAACAGGCCCTTCTGCAGGTAGAAGCCGAAGTCCTTGGCCTCGTCGTTTTCGAAGCCCTTGGCGATCTCGTCGTTGCCGAAGGCGTCGACCTGGCCGTTCTTGTAGAGCACCTCGAAGAGGGTCTTGCCCTTGAGTTGCGGCGCCTTGGCCAGCAGTTCGGCGGGCCAGACCTCGTCGGTGGTGAAGCGCTTGGAGAATTCCACGAGCTGCCAGAGGTCGGATTTCGCCTCACCCGGCGCCTTCACCAACTGGTGCCAGAACTGCGTGCGGCGCTCGGCGTTGCCGAATGCGCCTTCCTTTTCCACCCACATGGCGCTGGGCAGGATCAGGTCGGCGGCCTGCGCCGAAACGGTGGGGTACACGTCGGAGACGATCACGAAGTTCTCCGGGTTGCGCCAGCCCGGCAGGACTTCCTGCATGATGTTCGGCCCGGCCTGCATGTTGTTGCATACCTGGGTCCAGTACACGTTGAGCACGCCGTCCTTGAGCATCCGGCTCTGCTGCACGGCGTGGAAGCCGACTTTCTCCTGGATGGTCCCGGCGGGCACCTTCCAGATTTTCTCGGCGGTCTCGCGGTGCTTGGGGTTGGTCACCACCAGGTCGGCCGGCAGGCGGTGGGAGAAGGTGCCGACCTCGCGTGCGGTACCGCAGGCGGACGGTTGGCCGGTGAGGGAGAAGGGGCTGTTGCCCGGCTCGCTGATCTTCCCGGTGAGCAGGTGGATGTTGTAGATCAGGTTGTTCGCCCAGACCCCGCGGGTGTGCTGGTTGAAGCCCATCGTCCAGAACGACACCACCTTGCGTTTGGGGTCGGCATACAGCTCGGCCAGGGCCTTGAGCCGCTCGGCCGGTACACCGGACTCCTTCGCCGTGCGCTCCAGCGTGTAGGGTTTGACGAAGGCGGCGAATTCGTCGAAGCCGATGTCGCTCCAGGTGTTGGCCTTGTCTGCGTTCTTTGCCTTCTGCTCCAGCGGGGCGGTGGGGCGCAGACCGTAGCCGATGTCTTCCGCGCCGTGGGCGAAGCGGGTGTGCTTGTCGACGAAGTCGCGGTTCACCGCACCGCTTTCGATGATGTGGTTGGCGATGTAGTTGAGGATGTAGAGGTCGGTCTGCGGGTGGAACACCATCGGGATGTCGGCCAGGTCGAAGCTGCGATGCTCGAAGGTGGACAGCACCGCCACCTTCACCTGCGGCGCGCTGAGCCGGCGGTCGGTGACCCGTGACCACAGCACCGGGTGCATCTCCGCCATGTTAGAGCCCCACAGTACGAAGGTGTCGGTGGCTTCGATGTCGTCATAGCAGCCCATCGGTTCGTCCATGCCGAAACTGCGCATGAAGCCCATCACCGCTGAGGCCATGCAGTGGCGCGCGTTGGGGTCGATGTTGTTGGAGCGCAGCCCGGCCTTGAACAGTTTGTTGGCTGCGTAGCCTTCCCATACCGTCCACTGCCCGGAGCCGAACATACCGATGGAGCCCGGCCCCTTGGCCTTGAGCGAGGCCTTGAACTTCTCGGCCATGATGTCGAAGGCCTGGTCCCAGGTGATCGCCTGGAACTCGCCCTGCTTGTCGAACTTGCCGTCCTTTATGCGCAGCAGCGGGCGGGTCAGGCGGTCGCTGCCGTACATGATCTTCGACAGGAAGTAGCCCTTCACGCAGTTGATGCCGCGGTTCACCTCGGCCTTGATGTCACCGTGGGTGGCGACGACCTTGCCGTCGCGGGTGGCGACCATCACGCTGCATCCGGTGCCGCAGAAGCGGCAGGGGGCCTTGTTCCAGTCCAGGCGGGTCATGTCCGCGTCGGTGATCAGGTTGCTGGCGGAGCTCAGGATCGGCAGCCCCGCGGCGGCCGCTGCGATGGCGGCGGCGTTGGCCTTGGCGAACTGGCGTCGGGTCAGGTTCATCGGGCACCTCCGACCTGGGCGAGGGCGGGTTCGGGTTCGATCTGCGGGGCTTCGGGGGATTCGACGATCTCGTGATAGACCAGCACGGCGTTGAGCACGCCGGGCAGGTTCTGGATGGTGTTCAGGTTGTCGAGGATGCTCGCCTCATGTTCGGCTTCGAGCACCACCACCAGCTTTCCCATCGGGCTTTGCTGGTGGACCTCCAGGTGCGGCAGTCGCAACAGGTTGGCCTTAACCGTCTCCAGCAGCTCGGGTTGGGTGTGCACGATCAGGCTGGCGATCTGGATGCTCTGGGGCATCTTGGATTCAGGCATGGATGGCCTCACGGGTCAGATGGATGGCGTTGCCGGGGCAGGGTGCGAGGCACGCGCCGCAGCCGTTGCACAGGTCGGTATCGAGGGTCGGAAGCGCCGCGCCGCCCAGTTGTGGACGGAAGCGGATGGCGCGTGGCTCGCAGGCGTCGTCGCAACTGCGGCAATGGATACCGGCCAGTGCCAGGCAGTGCTCGTCGATGTGCGCGTGCCAGGCAAAGGCTTGCCGCGCGAGGTCGAACACGCCGGCCTTGCAGACGCTGGCGCACTCGCCGCACAGACTGCATCCGGCATGGCTGAAGTCGAGCTGCGGGAAGCCGCCGTCGCCGATGCGCAACACCTGCTCCGGGCAGGCGTCGACGCAGGCGTTGCAGCGGCTGCAGCCTTCGAGAAAATCGCTGGCGGTCCAGGGCGGGCGGCGAACGTCAGGCGCCCCACCGAGCCGCCGCAGCAAGGTGCGACGGGCGAGCACGATGGCACTCCTACGATGGCGGGCCGGGCGGCCCCACCACCAGTTGGTACATCCAGACGATGAATCCATAGCCACCGACGATGGCCACGGACAGCAGAGGGAACAGGCAGATCACGAGGAACAGGAACAGCCGGGTCTCTTTGCCTTTCTCCGTGCTCGGTCCGGTCTCTTCGTTCATGGGGTCAGCCTCCCGCCAACGATTGGAGTTCAGACTAGACCCTGCGCCGCATGTGGACAAAAGCCCGCGATGCAGCCGGACGAATGGCGAGGCACGCAACCTTCCGCTCGTTCAGCACTGGTTCAGTGAACCGACAGGTTCCGTTCAGTGGCCGGCCCTTAACCTGCTCCCGTCAACCAATTACTCATTCCTTGACGGGAGAATCCCATGAAAACCATGAAGAAGATCGCCCTCGCCAGTGCCATCCTCGGTGCCAGCGTCGCCGCAACCGCAGCCAGTGCCGCCGAGCCGTTCGTAGGTATCACCTGGGGCGAAACCAGCAACAACATCCAGAAATCCGATGCGCTGAACCGCAACCTGAACAACCCCAAGTTCGACAGCGTGATCAACAACAGCGGCACCTGGGGTGTGCGCGCCGGCCAGCAGATGGACCAGGGGCGCTACTACGTGACCTACGAGAACGTGTCCGATACCGAGAACGGTCTCAAGCTGCGCCAGCAGAACCTGCTCGGCAGCTACGACGCCTTCCTGCCGCTGGGTGATAACGGCACCAAGCTGTTCGGCGGCGGTACCGCCGGCCTGGTCAAGCTGGAGCAGGACTCCAAGGGCTACAGCCGCGACAGCGACGTCGGTTACGCCATCGGCGCCCAAGCCGGTATCCTCCAGGAAGTCGGCAAGAACGCATCGCTGGAAGGCGGCTACCGTTACCTGCGTACCAATGCCAGTACCGAGATGAGTCCGCATGGCGGCGGCAAGGTCGGATCGCTGGACCTGCACAGCAGCTCGCAGTTCTACCTGGGGGCCAACTACAAGTTCTGACCGATACTGCAACCGGGCCGCGCTAGGCCCGGTTGCCTGATTAAGGGAGCAAGCGCATGAAACTGCTGGTGGTGGAAGACGAGGCGCTGTTGCGTCATCACCTGTATACCCGGCTCGGCGAGCAAGGCCACGTGGTCGATGCCGTGGCCGATGCCGAAGAGGCGCTGTACCGCGCCAACGAATACCACCATGACCTGGCAATGATCGATCTCGGCCTGCCGGGCATGAGCGGCCTGGACCTGATCCGCGAGTTCCGCAGCCAGGGCAAGACCTTCCCGATCCTCATCCTCACCGCTCGCGGTAACTGGCAGGACAAGGTCGAGGGCCTGGCCGCCGGCGCCGACGACTACGTGGTGAAACCGTTCCAGTTCGAGGAGCTGGAAGCGCGCCTGAATGCGCTGCTGCGCCGCTCCAGCGGCTTCTCCCAGTCGACCATCGAAGCCGGGCCGTTGCTGCTCGACACCAATCGCAAGCAGGCGCTGGTCAACGGCGAGTCGCTGCAACTGACCGCGTTCGAATACCGCATCCTCGAATACCTCATGCGACATCACCAGCAGGTGGTGGCCAAGGAGCGGTTGATCGAGCAGCTCTACCCGGACGACGAGGAGCGCGACCCGAACGTGATCGAGGTGCTGGTCGGCCGCCTGCGCCGCAAGCTTGAGGCTGCCGAAGGTTTCAAACCCATCGATACGGTGCGCGGCCAGGGCTACATCTTCAACGAGTTGTGCAAGTGATCCGTTCGCTGCGCGTTCGTCTGATGATCGGTGCGGCGACCCTTGCCGTCCTGTTCATGGCGGCACTCCTGCCGGCGTTGCAGCGGGCGTTCAGCATCGCCCTGGAGAACGCCATCCAGCAGCGCCTGGCGGCGGACGTGGCGACGCTGGTGTCGGCCGCGCGCATAGAGGGTGATCGGCTGAGCATGCCCGAGCATCTGCCGGTGGAAGACTTCAACCTTCCCGAATCCAAGCTGCTGGGCTTCATCTACGATCAGTCGGGCCAGCTTGTCTGGCGTTCCACCTCGGCTCAGGACGAGACTGTCGAATACTCGCCCAAGTACGACGGCATGATGGATGAGTTCACCCGCATCCGCGACGCTTCCGGCCAGGAGTTCTTCGTCTACGACGTTGAAATCGACCTGCTCGGCGGCAAGCAGGCGGCCTACAGCATTGTCACCATGCAGCCGGAAAGCGAGTTCCGTGAATTGGTCAGCGGCTTCCGCGACCAGCTCTATCTCTGGCTCGGCGGGGCCCTGCTACTGCTGTTGGGGATGCTCTGGCTCGGGCTGGGCTGGGGCTTTCGCTCGATGCGCGGGCTGCGGGCCGAGCTGGACCAGATCGAGGCCGGCGACCGTGAACGCCTGAGCGACGAGCACCCAGACGAAATGCTGCGCCTGACCGGCTCGCTGAACCGTCTGCTCGACAGCGAACGTACCCAGCGCGAGCGCTACCGCAATTCCTTGGGCGACCTCGCGCACAGTCTGAAGACGCCGCTGGCGGTGTTGCAGGGCGTCAGCGAGAAGCTCGCCGCGCAGCCGCAGAACCGCGAGCAGGTGCATGTTCTGCAAACCCAGATCGAGCGCATGAGCCAGCAGATCGGCTACCAGTTGCAGCGTGCCAGCCTGCGCAAGAGTGGCCTGGTCCGCCATCGTGCGCAGCTCGATCCGCTGCTCGATACCATCAGCGGGGCGCTGGACAAGGTCTACCGCGACAAGCGCGTGCAATTGCAGCGGGACATTCCTCCGGGCTTCGTTCTGCCGCTGGAGAAGGGCGCGCTGCTGGAGATGCTCGGCAACCTGCTGGAGAACGCCTACCGCCTGTGTCTGACCACGGTGAAGGTCAGCGCGCGGAAGAGTGGCCGATGGTTCGAGCTGTGCATCGAGGACGACGGCCCCGGTGTGCCGGTCAGCCAGCGCGAACGCATCCTCAAGCGCGGCGAGCGCCTGGACACCCAGCACCCCGGCCAGGGTATCGGCACGGCGGTGGTGAAGGACATCATCGACAGCTACGACGGCGAGCTGGAGCTGGATGACTCCGAGCTGGGCGGGGCGTGTTTCCGGGTTCGCCTGCCGGGTTAGCGCCGGTTACGCGCCATCTGCCGCCGGAAGGATTTCCAGCAGGGTGAGGTCCAGGCCCAGGGGCTGGAAGAAGTGTTCGATGATGGTCTTCTGGCTGGCCTGCAGGCGGTCGCCGGGTGCCTTGACCTCAACGAAGCGCACTTCTCCCTCCTTCCATAGCGTGAGGTCCGGCCAGCCGCGGCGGAACTGGTACGGATCGTCACCGAAGCGGCGGGCGATGGCCGTCAGGAGCTGCGCACCCAGCACCTGGTAGAGCTCGACGAACATCCAGCGCTGCAAGCCGGGAAAATAGCTGTGGATCAGGGCGTCGCTGCGTGGCTGGTAGAGGCCGCTGGCCGGGTTTCGCTCGAACCAGTGTGCCAGGTTGGCCCCAAGCTGCTCGGGCGTGGTCCGGCTGATCTGATCGACCAGTTCGTCGACGGGAAAGCGGTCTTCGTCGAAGGCGACATTCCCGGCGTAGAGGGCTTCTACGTAAATGGAAGCGTGCCGTGGAGCGAGCGATGCGAAGGACAGCGCCTTGATCAGGTTGAGCAGCAGGCCGCCCTCGCCGGCATAGCCGCGCCAGCCTTCGGCTTCGAACGCCGCCATCGCCGCACGCTCCACCCGCACCGCTTCACCGCTGGGCAGGCGCCATGTGCGAGGTTCGGCTCCGGGCTTCAACGCTATCGTTTGCGTTGCCACACCCAGGCGTTGGGCCGCCCGTTGCAGCGAGGAGGGTTTCACCTGCGAGTTGGTCATTGTCGTTCGCCGTTGCGATAAGCCCCCGGTGTCAGCCCCGTCCACTTCTTGAACGCGCGATGGAAGGCCGAGGGTTCGGAGAAGCCGAGCTGGTCGGCGATGTCCTGTATCGATAGCTCGTCGCGGCCCAGGTAGTAGATTGCCAGGTCGCGGCGCAGTTGGTCCTTGAGGTCCTGAAAGTTGGCGCCTTCCTCGCGCAGGTGGCGGCGCAGTGTCTGCGGGCTGATGTGCAGTTGCGCGGCGACCTGCTCTAGGTCCGGCCAGTTGCGACAGTCGCGGCCGAGCAGGCGGCGGATCTGGCTGGTCAGGCTGTCACCACCGTCCGGGCGGGCTAGCAGGTCGGCGGGAGAGTCCTTGAGGAAGTGCTTGAGCGTGCGTTCGTCCTGCAGCAGCGGCATGTCCAGGTAGCGCGCCGGCAGCAGCAGGCTGGTGGCGTCGGCGGCGAAGCGGCGCGGGCAGGGGAACAGCAGGTCGTACTCGGCCTGGTGCTCCGGCGCGGGGTAGGTGAAGGTCGCCTGTTCCAGGCGGATGCGCTGGCCGATCAGCCAACTGGCCAGGCGATGCCAGATCAGCAGCAGGCTTTCCACGAGAAAGTGGTCGGGGTCGCGCAAGTGCTGGTCGTCGAGCGTCAGGCGCGCCAGTTCGCCTTCGCGCTGCAGGTGAATCCGCGGCGCAGAGGGGAACAGGTTATAGAACAGCGTGCCCCGGCCCAGGGCCTTTTCCAGCGTGCGGCAGTGAATGATCGCGTTGCACATCATGGCGAAGGTTCCGCGTTTGCTCGGCATCGCGCCAAAGCCCATGTACTCGTCGTCCAGCGCTTCCCACAGGCGCTGTATCAGCCGGCTGAACTGGTCGGGGTCGATGCGTGCGCGGGGCTCGTCGAGGACCGCCGGGGCGATTCCGGCATCGCGCAGCAGGGCCGTCACGTCCAGCCCCTGGCGCCGTGCACCCTGCACGGCGGCGCGGACGAAATGACTGGCAATGGTGCGTTCTCGCATGGGAAATCCTTGTTGTTCTGCCCGTGCGTCATTCGTGCGCGCGGTGTCTCCGGCCGCCGCTGGAGCGGAGGTAGCGGGGTCTACAATCTACGGTACGAAAGGCGTGGCGGATACCCGCCAGAGGGCGGGAAATCCGCCAGCTCGAAGGCGGGTTTCCGCCATTTTCTATCCGTTCCGTGCCGCTCATTTGCGTGCAACTATTTGAAAATAAAGGATTAATTGATTTTATAAAGGTCTGGCACAGCACTTGCCATAAGCGTTCAAGGCCTGCCCGTGGGCAAGCCCTGAAAACAAATTCTCCCATTGCAGGGAGATAACGCGTTCGGTCATGCGCCCCTCGGGAGCGCATGCCGTGAGGACAAAGCTGCCATGACCAAGCAACCCTTCTACAAGAGCCTGTACGTACAGGTGCTGATCGCCATCGCCATCGGTATCGCTCTGGGCCACTTCTACCCGGATACCGCCAAGCTGATGAAGCCGCTGGGCGATGGCTTCGTCAAACTGATCAAGATGGCCATCGCGCCGATCATCTTCTGCACCGTGGTCACCGGCATCGCCGGCATGCAGAACATGAAGGCGGTGGGCAAGACTGGCGGCATGGCGCTGCTGTACTTTGAAATCGTTTCCACCATCGCGCTGATCATCGGCCTGGTCGTGGTCAACGTCGTCCAGCCTGGCGCCGGTATGCACGCCGACGTCGCCACGCTGACCGCAGAGATGAACAAGAACGCGGCGCTCACCGGCTACATCGCTTCCGGTGCGAAGCAGAGCACCATCGACTTCTTCATGAACGTGATCCCCAACACCGTGGTCGGTGCGTTCGCCAATGGCGACATCCTGCAGGTGCTGTTCTTCTCCGTGCTGTTCGGCTACGCGCTGCACCGCATGGGCGACTACGGCCAGCCGGTGTTCCAGTTCATCGATCGCATCACCCACGTGATGTTCAACATCATCAACGTGATCATGAAGGTTGCGCCCATCGGTGCCTTCGGCGCGATGGCATTCACCATCGGTGCCTACGGCCTGGGTTCGCTGGTGCAGCTCGGCCAGTTGATGCTGTGCTTCTACATCACCTGCATCCTCTTCGTGCTGATCGTCCTGGGCGGTATCGCCCGTGCCCACGGCTTCAGCATCCTGCGTTTCATCTCCTACATTCGTGAGGAGCTGCTGATCGTGCTGGGTACCTCGTCTTCCGAGTCTGCCCTGCCGCGCATGATCGCCAAGATGGAGAAGCTGGGTGCCGAGAAGAGCGTGGTGGGCCTGGTCATTCCGACCGGCTACTCGTTCAACCTCGACGGTACCTCGATCTACCTGACGATGGCCGCCGTGTTCATCGCCCAGGCCACCGACACGCCGATGGACATCACCCACCAACTCACCCTGCTGGTGGTGCTGCTGATCGCATCCAAGGGCGCCGCTGGCGTTACCGGTTCGGGCTTCATCGTGCTGGCTGCCACTCTGTCCGCCGTCGGCCACCTGCCGGTTGCTGGCCTTGCGCTGATCCTGGGTATCGACCGCTTCATGTCCGAAGCCCGCGCCCTGACCAACCTGGTGGGCAACGGCGTGGCCACCATCGTGGTCGCCAAATGGTGCAAGCAACTGGACGAGAAGACCCTGGCGAGCGAACTGGCCGCAGGCCCGAGCGGCTCGGCGGAAGTCCAGCCGTCCCATTGAGTATTCGATGAAAGATTCGGCCCGGTGAACGTGAAGCACCGGAGCCTTTCCAGCCCGCTCCCATGAGCGGGCTTTTTTATGGGCGAACGGTTGGCGATACCCATCGATGATTGCGTGGCTGCGTTGATGGGTATCGCATGCTCCACCCATCCTGCGTAGAGATCGGCGCAAGCCCGCTCCATCGGGTCCACTTTCCAGGCAGGTTCGTAGGATGGGTGGAGCGAAGCGATACCCATCGATGATTGCGTGGCCGCGTTGATGGGTATCGCAAGCTCCCCCTATCCTGCGTAGAGATTGGCCCAAGCCCGCTCCATCGGGTCCACTTTCCAGGCAGGTTCGTAGGATGGGTGGAGCGAAGCGATACCCATCGATGATTGAGTAGCTGCGTTGATGGGTATCGCAAGCTGCTATCTGCGATTGCGGCAGGCGGCATATTCGCAGGAGCGCCTTGTCCGCGATCCCGGGGGGAGGAGAGAGGCGCCAGGCGAGTGGCCTGGCGTCGGCAAGGATCAGAGGATGATCTTGTCCTTGAGCTTCTCGGCGGCTTGCTGGAGCGCCTGGATGACCCGTTCCTTGTCGTAGTTCTGTACGTTGTTGGTGTCCAGGTACATGGAGAAGCCCGGCACTTCGTGTTCGATGAAGCTGGGGTTGGAGCCCAGGTCGCGGCGGAAGTCGACCACCTGGTAGATCTGCACCGGCTTGCTGAAGCCCTTCACGGCGATCTGGCCCTTGTCGCGGCACATCAGCACATCCTTCACCAGCGAGTAGGTCTCGTGGCTGATGAGGATTTCACCAGCTTCGGCGGCGCTTTCCAGGCGGCTGGCGAGGTTCACTTCGCGGCCGATGATGGTGTAGTCCATGCGCGTGTCTGCGCCGAAGTTGCCCACCGTGCAGTAGCCGGTGTTCAGGCCCATGCGCACTTCCAGCGGCTTGGTGATGCCCTGGGCGCGCCACTGCTGGCGCATGACCTTCATGTGCTTGCGCATGGCCACGGCCATCGATACCGCTGCCACGGCATCCTTCTTGGCGCCCTGGGTGGCGGGATCGCCGAAGAACACCATCACGCAGTCGCCGACGAACTTGTCGATGGTGCCGCCGTACTTGAGGGCGATCTTCGACATCTCGTTGAGGTAGTTGTTGAGCATGTCGGTGAGCGCTTCGGCTTCCAGTTCCTCGGACAGCTCGGTGAAGCCTTTTATATCGGAGAAGAACACGGTGAGTTTCTTGCGCTGGGTTTCCAGGCGCACGCTGCGCTTGCCGCTGAAGATCGATTCCCAGACCTGCGGCGATAGGTACTTGGCGAGGTTGCTGGCCAGTCGCGCGGCCTTTTCCTGCTCGCCGGTGATCTCCGCGCGGGCCTGGGCCAGGCGCAGGCCTTGCTGGTGGACGAAGAAGGCGGTGACACAGATATAGAAGGTGGAGAACAGTACGCTGACCAGCGCCACCAGGGTTGGCGTGCCGCCCTTGTAGGACGGGGAGACCAGCGCGGCGGCGAACACCGAGGCGCTGAGCATCACCAGAAGCCCCAGGCCGAGGGTGCGCAGGCCGCCGATGATCAGTGCGGAGAACGCCATCACCAGTACCAGCATGAGGCTGGGCACTTCCGAGAAACCCATCAGCGAGGTGGCGACACCGGCGTGCAGCGCGTCGATGAACAGCAGGACCAGGCGGGTGCGCTGCGGGTTGTCATGCTTGTAGCGCCGGCTCAACTGCTGCGCGAGATGCGGGTAGAGCAGGGCGTACGGCACCATCCAGAGGATGTCGTAGCCGAAGTACTTGCCGAAGATGCCGGCGGTGATGGTTGCGGCGATGGCGATGTAGGCCAGCACGCGGGAATGGTATTCGCGCAGGGGGGCGGCGGTGAGCGGGCTGATCGACCGCTCGGTGACGTGAGGCTTCATGCGCAGGAAGTATCCCTAGTGAGTGTCGGCGCGATCCAGATAGGCGCCTGCCGCGCGATTGCGGTTGCGGGATCTTATTCCATGCGCTACCTGCTGGGCCAGCGGCGGTACGCGACGACTCGCCGCGCACCGTCGTTCACCCCGTTCCTATGCCATGCTGCCGTCCGGTTTCTGGTAGATCGATCGGCGCGGCTGGGCGAAAACCCGGCGCAGCATCGGCTCGAAGAACTCCAGTGGCAGGACTTCGCCCTCCGGATCGAACGCGGCGGCGTCGTAGCGGGCGCAGAACTCGATGGTGCGGGCGTACTGCGGGTGGTCCTTGAACTGCTCGCGCAGGTGCCGGTCCAGGCCCAGGTGATGGAAGAAGTAGTAGCCCTGGAAGATCGCGTGTTTCTCGATCATCCAGAGGTTCTCTTCGCTGACGAAGGGCTTGAGGATGGCGGCGGCGATGTCGGCGTGGTTGAAGGAGCCGAGCGTGTCGCCGATGTCGTGGAGCAGGGCGCAGACCACGTACTCCTCGTCGCGGCCATCGCGATGGGCCAGGGTGGCGGTTTGCAGCGAGTGGGTCAGGCGGTCCACCGGGAAACCACCGAAGTCGCCATCGAGCAGGCGCAGGTGGCTGAGGATACGGTCGGGCAGTTGGGCGGCGTACTGGCCGAAGTCCTTGGCAATGATCGCCCAGTCCTCGGCGGTGCCGTCTTCCATGTGGGTGAAGCTGGCGCGTGCGTTCATCAGGCTGTGCTCTTGTGATTGTTGGATGCGACAGCCTCAGTCTAGAACCGCAGTCCTCCGGCGATAGTGGCCGGGCGCGCCAGGCGGGTGTCCCACCAGCCCGCGAGCGAGCAGTTCGGACACGCAATGAAAAAGCCGGAGACGCTGGGCGTCTCCGGCTTTTTATGTCGCTGGCGGGCGTTGCGCGGTTGTGCGCGGGAGCCCGGATCAGTTCGGGGTGTAGATCTGGTCGAAGACGCCGCCGTCGATGAAGTGGGTCTTCTGTACGGTACGCCAGTCGCCGAAGGTCTTCTCCACGGAGAAGAAGTCCACTTTCGGGAAACGGTCCGAGAACTTGGCGAGGATTTCCGGGTTGCGCGGGCGCAGGTAGTTGTTGGCCGCGATAGTCTGGCCTTCGTCGGACCACAAGTACTTCAGGTAGGCTTCGGCCTGTTCGCGGGTGCCTTTCTTGTCGACCACTTTGTCGACCACTGTTACTGGCGGTTCGGCTTCGGCGGATACGCTGGGGTAGACCACCTCGAAGCCGCCACGGCCGAACTCGCGGGCGATCATCTCGGCTTCGTTCTCGAAGGTCACCAGCACGTCACCGATCTGGTTCTGCATGAAGGTAGTGGTCGCCGCGCGGCCGCCGGTATCCAGCACCGGGACGTTCTTGAACAGTTGGCCGACGAATTCCTTGGCCTTGGCTTCATCGGCGCCGTGCTTCTGCGCGTAGCCCCAGGCGGAGAGGTAGGTGTAGCGGCCGTTGCCCGAGGTCTTCGGGTTGGGCACCACGACCTGCACGCCCGGCTTCACCAGGTCGTCCCAGTCCTTCAGGCCCTTCGGGTTGCCCTTGCGCACGATGAACACGGTGGCGGAGGTGAACGGCGCGCTGTTGTTGGGCAGTCGCGCGGCCCAGTCCTTGGGTACCAGGCCACCGTTGTCGGCCAGGGCGTCGATGTCGGTGGCCTGGTTCATGGTGATGACGTCGGCGGGCAGACCGTCGATGACCGCGCGCGCCTGCTTGCTGGAGCCGCCGTGGGACATCTGGATGGTGATCTTCTCGCCTTTCTCTTCCTGCCAGTGCTTCTGGAAGGCAGCGTTGTAGTCCTTGTAGAAGTCGCGCATCACGTCGTAGGAGACGTTGAGCAGGGGCTGGGCAGCCTGGGCGGCGGAGGCCAGGGCGAGGCCGGCGGCCAGCAGCGAGGCGCTGAACAGACGTTTCATGGCAGGTCCTTATCGGAGAAGAATTCCAGTCGCGCGACTATAACGACCGGTTATATAAAGGAACAATATCCAATTCGACTTTGCTTAGAACCAACCGCGCGCCCGCCGCTAGTCGAGCCCGGATACCTGCAGGTCTTTCGGGTATTCGACGCTGAAGGCCAGCTTCACGCTGCGTTTTTCCCCCGGCGCGAGGTTCCAGTCCCACTGCAGCCGGCCGTCGTCTTCGCGGCTGAAGCCCTGGCCCGCTGGCTCCAGTAGCGTGACCTGGATCTGCTCGTTGCGCGATACCGGCAACTGGTCCTTGAACAGCAGGCGCTGGGCGCTGCCGTGGTTGTTCTGCACGTCGATGCGGAATTCGTAGGTCACCCGCTTGCGACCGCCGGTGAGACCGGTGTAGTCGGTGTAGCGCTTGACCAGCTTGCGCTTGATCGACATCGCGTCGTCGCCGCCAAGGGCCAGTTCGAAGGGCTCGCCGGGCATCACCGCGCGCATCTCGCCGCTGGCGACGAAGGTGTTGCCGAGAAAGGTGTTGAGCGTGCCCGGCAGCAGCGGGAAGTCGCTGGTGTTGCGCGTCACGGCCTGGAGATAAGCGGTTTCGCGCAGCGCCGGGGCGGCGAGGTAGCGCAGGGTCGCCGGCAGCTTGAAGCGGGCGATGGCGACCTTCTGTGCGCCGCCACCGCTGTTGAGCGTGGCGCGAGCGGGGATATGGAAGGAGGCGCTGGTGGTGGCAGCGCTGACTTCCGCTTCGGGCGGCGGCATCTCCGCAAGTTCGGCGAGCACCTTGCTTTGCGCCGCCATGTCGAGCATCGCCGTGGCCCTGGGCGCCGCTGGTGCCGGAGCGGGGCGGCTGGCAAGCGATGCGACGCGCTCGATGGCGGTGTCGACGAACCACGGCGTCAGCGCCGGCACCGCGCTGCCCAGGCTCGGCCGCGCGGTGGAAAGTGTCAGGTCGACATCGCTCCAGTCCTCCCCGCTGTTCTGCCGAACGATGCCCTGGTAGGTCATCTCCACCTGCTCCTCGCCGTCGCGCAGGCGGGCGTCGTAGGCGGGCCGCCAGGAGGCGTCGTAGAGCGTGTAGCTCAGTTGAACCCGGACCTGCGCCGGCTGCTCGGTGGCAATGCGCAACACGGCGCGCTTGTAGTGGGTGCCATCGTCGGCGAGGCTGCCGCGCTGGTTTTCCAGCGCTTCCTTGCGCCGCTCGAGTGCCTGGGTTTGCTCCTCCAGCTTGCGCTGCTCGGCGAGGATACGTTCCAGGCCGGTTTCGCTCAGTTGCAGCAGGCTCTTGAGTTCTTCGATACCCGGCATGGGCTGGTCCTGGCGTGGCTTGCTGGTGCCGGCCTGGATGTCGGCGAGGTACTGCTTCTGGTTTTCCAGCACGCTGTTGCGGTCGCTGACCTCCCGCTGCTGGCGGGCAATCTCCCGCAATTGGTCATCGAGTCGCTGCAGGCGGTCATCGTCGGAGCGTTCGGCTATCTGTGCGGCGCTGCTGACGTCGAGCAGCGTGGCGGCGGCATTGGCACTGATCGATGCCTGCAGGCTGGCCTCGTCGATCCGCTCGGGGAGGCGCTCCAGGGCGATTTCATGCTGGCCTGCGGGCAGCTCCAGGCGTGCGGTGCGGGTGACGATGGCGCGGTCGGTGTACACCGTGACGGCGCTGATGCGGCTGTCGACAGCGCGTGGGGCGGCGAGAAGGAGCGGGCTGCCGAGCAGGCTGGTGGCCGCCAGGGCGAGCAGCAGTGGTCGATGGTGCATGGAGTCATCCTCAGGCATGGAGGGGTAAATGAATCGGGGCGCCTGCATGGCGCCGGTCCCTGATGCCTGTGACGAAGGTGCCGGAGCAAACGGGTTTAGGCCTGGCTGGGCGATTGCCGGAAGATACATGCGTTTGGCTGGCTCAGCGGGTGGGCGCGCGGGGGAACAGTGGGTTGCCACAGCGCGAACAGAATGCCGCGTCGGCTTCGTGGTGGCCCTTTGCGCAGGCCGGGCAAGGCTTTGCCAGTGCTCCCTGAGCGCGGCCTTGGCGCATGGCGTTATTCAATTCGGCGCTGAAAATGCCAGTGGGAACGGCGATGATCGAATAGCCGGTCAGCATCACCAGGCTGGCGATGGCTTGGCCGAGAGGCGTCTTCGGCGTGATGTCGCCAAAGCCCACGGTGGTGAGCGTGACGATGGCCCAATAGATGCTGCGCGGGATGCTGGTGAATCCGTGCGCCGGCCCCTCGACAACGTACATCAGCGAACCGAACACGGTGACCAGGCTCATCACCGAGACGAAGAACACCGTGATTTTCTGCCGGCTGCCGCGCAGCGCGGTGAGCAGGAAGTCGGCCTGGCGCAGGTACTGGCGCAGCTTGAGGATGCGGAAAATACGCAGCAGCCGCACCACGCGCACTACCAGCAGGTACTGGGCGTCGGGGTAGAACAGCGCGATCACTCCCGGCAGCACCGCCAGCAGGTCGATCAGGCCATAGAAACTCACGGCGTAGCGCAGGGGTTTGGGCGAGCAATACAGGCGCAGGATGTATTCGATCAGGAACAGGCCGCTGATGATCCATTCCACGACGCTGAGCAGTGTGCCGAACTGCTGGTGAATGTGCTCGACGCTGTCGAGGAAGGCTGCCAGCAGGCTCGCCAGGATGACGACCAGGAGGGCACTGTCGAAGCGTCGGCCAGCGATGGTGTCGGATTGGAAGATGATGACGTAGAGGCGCTGGCGCCAGCTCTCGGGTGCGCTCATGGGAGAATCCGCAGAAAGGATTCACACACCTTAGCCGAGATGCCGCGGGGCGGCCGGTGCCGCCCCGCGCGCGATTGCGGGTGGGGTCAGGCGCGCTCGCCGGCCCCGGGGTTGCCCGCGTCGTCTTCGGCCAGGCAGGCCGCGGCGGTGAACAGGACGTCGGTGGAGGAGTTCAGGGCCGTTTCCGCCGAGTCCTGCAGGATGCTGATGACGAAGCCGACCGCCACCACCTGCATGGCGATTTCGCTGGAGATGCCGAACAGTCCGCAGGCCAGGGGAATCAGCAGTAGCGAGCCGCCAGCCACGCCGGAGGCGCCGCAGGCACAGAGCGAGGCGACCACGCACAGCAGCAGGGCGCTGGGCAGGTCGACGGCGATGCCCAGGGTATTCGCGGCGGCCAGGCTCAGTACGCTGATGGTGATGGCCGCGCCGGCCATGTTGATGGTGGCGCCTAGCGGAATGGAGACCGAGTAGGTGTCTTCGTGCAGGCCCAGGCGCTGGCAGAGTTGCAGGTTGACCGGGATGTTGGCCGCCGAGCTGCGGGTGAAGAACGCGGTGACGCCGCTTTCGCGCAAGCAGGTGAGCACCAGCGGGTACGGGTTGCGGCGCAGCTTGACGAAGACGATCAGCGGGTTCACCACCAACGCCACGAACAGCATGCAGCCGAGCAGCACGGCGAGCAGGCGCAGGTAGCCCAGCAGCGCATCGAAGCCGGACTCGGCCAGGGTGCTGGCGACCAGACCGAAGATCCCGACCGGGGCGAAGGCGATGACCACGCGGACGATCAGCGTAACGCCGTTGGCCAGGTCGTCGACCATGTCACGGGTGGCCTGGCGCGCATAGCGCAGGGCGATGCCCAGGCCGACCGCCCAGGCGAGGATGCCGATGAAGTTGGCTTCCAGCAGGGCTTTCACCGGATTGGTGGCGATGCTGAAGAGCAGGGTGTGCAGCACTTCGCCGATGCCGCCGGGCGGTGCGCTATCGGCAGCGGCCGCGGCCTTGAGCACCAGGGTGGACGGGAAGGCGAAACTCGCGGCTACCGCGACCAGCGCGGCGGCGAAAGTGCCCAGCAGGTACAGCACCAGGATCGGCCGGATATGGGTGCGCTGGCCCTGCTTGTGGTTGGCGATGGAGGACATCACCAGCACCAGCACGAGCACCGGCGCGACGGCCTTCAGTGCGGAAATGAACAGATTGCCGAGCAGGCTGACCGCACGTGCTGCCTCGGGCCATACCAGAGCCAGGGCGATGCCCAGGAGCATACCGATGAAGATCCGCATGACCAGGCTGGTGCGCTTGAGTCGCTGCAGGACGGTGGGAGCTGGAAGAGTCATGACGTCTTTCGCTGCAAGAGAATGGGGACGCACCCGTCGCCGGGGGCGGAAGGGGGCGGATTATGCCGTCTGCGGCGGGGATTTGCGCGGTTGCTCGTCGATTCGGCGGGTATTTGCCGTGCAGGCGGAGCCGTGTCGGCAGTCTGCATGGCAGGGCCGGCGGGCGTATTGATCCACGACGGCATAGGGGCCGAGGACGAGTGCGTTCGTCGGCGCGCCTGAGAGAATTCGATGCGCCCCCGGCGCATCGACGGAATGCTCGTACCTCCCGCTATGCGCGGGGATTGCCACCTGCCCTGCGAAGAGGACGTACGAGTGTGTGCAGCAGGCGTTGGCCGAGGATCACCAGCCAGCAGGCGAGGATGAAGGGCGCGGTGAACGCCGGCAGACCGACCAGCGCGAAAGCCGGGTGCAGCAGCACGGCGAGCAGGATGCCGCACAGCGGCGCCAGCGGATGGCTGAAGCGCAGCGACAGCGCGATGCCCGCCAGCGCGCCGTTGAGGCCGAGCAGGCCGGCTTGCGCCGACGCGGCCGGCAGGCCCAGCAGCGGTGCGACGGCCAGCGCGCCCGCCGTACCGGCCAGCGCCCAGAAGGCGGCGCGGCGATCCACCAGCAGCAGGCCGAGGGCGATGGTCAGGCCGGCCAGGGGCTCGCCGAGGAAGATCACTTCGCCGAAGCCTAGCGCGGCGGAGTCCAGGTAAGGGTTGGCGATGCCGCAGGACAGGCAGCCCAGGGCCGTGGCCGGTGCGAGTCCGACGGCCGTGCCCAGCGTCACCGAGACCCAGCCCAGCAGTACGAACGCCAGGGTGTAGGCCGGCAGGCCGAAGCGCCGGCGCGACTGACGCAGCAGTACGGCCTGTACCGCGACGCTGGTCAGAATGGTGGCGATGCAAAGCATCGCCAGGCCCAGCGACCACTGGAACTGGAAGGGCAGCAGCAGGCCGATGAGGATCGGGTTGTAGTCATGCAGTCCGGCGTCGATGTCGGCCTGTGGCTCGCGCACGAAACGCGCGGTGAGCGGGCCGAGCAGCGCCCCTAGGAGAGCGCCGGGCAGCAACTGGGGCGCGGACCAGACGATGGCCAGCAGCAGGATCAGGCCGAAACGGGCGTCGGCCTGCAGGTATATCTGACCGAATCCGATCAGCCGGGTACGAAGGAACTGGATGGGAGACATGTCACTACAGGGCAGGTTCAGGGGGACTCCGCTGGGCCTCGGCATGCGGGGAGCGTCGAGGCTCCCTCGGTGGGCGCAGCGTGAGCATTCTGTGACGCCGGCATACGGGGCCGCGCTACGTGGTTGGAAAAAGAAAAGAGGCTGCCGGCGGGATCACCGCCAGCAGCCCCAAATTCCATAGCCAGCTTGGGAGTCGCTCGTGGGGGGCTATGGACCGACAAGCATTCGGTCGATCAAGGTCAAACCCGGACGGACGGGGACGCGGCCCCGTATTCCCGGCCCCGTCCGTCCGGGAGTGACTCGGTGCGGAGCTGCGCGCTGGCGCAGCCCCTGAACTCGGTGTTGCTCCTCTTCCCGCCATCGCCGCCGGCTCTCCCGGTGGCGATGTGGCGGTTCTTCGCTGCGCGGGGTTCATTCGCCGCGCAGCACTTCTACTCGGCTCAGGCCTCCAGCGCCGGTGCCACGGTTTCGATGCGCAGCATGTTGGTGCTGCCCGGCTGGCCGAAGGGCACGCCGGCGGTGATCACCACGGTGTCGCCACGGCGCGCCATGCGCTGGGCGAGGGCGATGTCGAGCGCGGTGGAGCAGATCTCGTCGACGTGGGCCAGTTGCGCATTGACCACCGAGTGCACGCCCCAGGCCACGGTCAGGCGGCGGGCGGACTTGAGCTGCGGCGTCAGGCTGAGGATCGGTGCCTTGGGCCGCTCGCGGGAGGCGCGCAGGGTCGAGGCGCCGGACTCGGTGTAGTTCACCAGCACCGCCACCGGCAGGATGCGGCTGATCCGGCGGATCGCGCAGCTGATGGCGTCGGAGACGGTGGCGTCGGGTTCCGGGCGATTGATTTCGAGCTGTGCCTGGTAATCCGGCTCGGCTTCGACCTGGCGGATGATCTTTGCCATCATCTCCACCGCTTCACGTGGGTACTGGCCGGAGGCGCTCTCGGCGCTGAGCATCACGCAGTCGGCGCCTTCGCTCACAGCGTTGGCCACGTCGGTCACTTCGGCGCGGGTCGGTGCGGGGGAGAAACGCATGGATTCGAGCATCTGGGTCGCCACCACCACCGGACGGCCGAGCTGGCGGCAGACCTGGATGATGCGCTTCTGGATGCCCGGCACGCTTTCCGCCGGCATTTCCACGCCGAGATCGCCACGGGCGACCATGATGGCGTCGGACAGGCGGGCGATGGCTTCGATGGACTGCACCGCCGAGGGTTTCTCGATCTTGGCCATGAGGAATGCCTTGTCGCCGATCAGGGCGCGGGCTTCCTCGATGTCTTCGGGGCGCTGCACGAAGGACAGCGCTACCCAGTCCACGCCCAGTTCCAGGCCGAACTCCAGGTCACGGCGGTCCTTGGCGGTCAGCGGGCTGAGCTTGAGCACGGCTTCCGGGACGTTGACGCCCTTGCGGTCGGACAGCTCGCCGCTGTTCATCACGAGGGTCTCGATGGAGTCGGCGTGGGCACCCACCACTTGCAGGCGGATCTTGCCGTCGTCCAGCAGCAGGCTCATGCCCGGCTCCAGCGCCTGGATGATCTCCGGGTGGGGCAGGGTGACGCGCTTGTCGTCGCCCGGTGCATCGTTCAGGTCGAGGGTGAAGGTCTGGCCCTTCTGCAACTGCACCGCGCCCTCGGCGAAACGACCGACGCGCAGCTTCGGCCCCTGCAGGTCCATGAGGATGCCGATGGGGTAGTTCAGCTCGGCTTCCACTTCGCGCACCCAGGCGAAACGCTGGGCGTGGTCGCTGTATTCGCCGTGGCTGAAGTTCAGGCGGAACAGGTTGGCGCCGGCTTCCACCAGGGCGCGGATGTCATCACGGCTTTTGATCGCCGGGCCCAGGGTGGCGAGAATTTTTACTTTCTTATCAGGAGTCATGATCAGGCTCGAGTCAGGTGATTTCGTGGCCGCGTTGCTGGGTCCGCGTTCGCCAGGCTATGCGCGGAATGCAGCTAATGGCGTTCCCTTCTCGAGCCTGCATTCTCGAGGACCAGGATGGCGCGGAAGTCGTTGACGTTGGTGCGGGTCGGCCTGGTGATCACCAGATCGCCCAGTTCGGCGAAGAAGCCGTAGCCGTTGTTGTTATCGAGCTCGTGCAGCGGGTTCAGGCCGGCCTCGATGGCGCGGCCATAGCTGCATGGGCTCATCAGGGCACCGGCGTTGCTTTCCATTCCGTCGATGCCGTCGGTGTCCCCCGCCAGGGCCCAGATGTTCGGTTCACCTTTCAGGTCGGCGGTGAGGCTGAGGAGAAATTCGGCGTTGCGTCCGCCGCGGCCATTGCCGCGTACGGTCACGGTGGTCTCGCCACCGGAGAGGATCAGGCACGGCGCCTTCAGCGGCTGGCCATGCTTGCGGATCTGCCGGGCGATGCCGGCGTGGACTTTGGCCACTTCTCGGGACTCGCCCTCCAGGTCGCCCAGGATCAGCGTCGGGATGCCCGCCGCTTCGGCCTTGGCGGCCGCTGCGTCGAGGGCATGCTGGGGAGTGGCGATCAGCGTGAAGTGGCTGCGCGACAGGCATTCGTCTCCAGGCTTGACGGTTTCCGAGCGCGGGTCTTCCAGCCAGGCGCGGACATTCGCCGGGACGTCGATGCCGTAGCGCTTGAGGATCGCCAGGGCGTCGGCGGAGGTGGTCGGGTCGCCCACGGTCGGGCCGGACGCAATCACCGTGGCTTCGTCGCCTGGCACGTCGGAAATCGCGTAGGTGTAGACGCTGGCCGGCCAGCAGGCGCGGGCCAGGCGGCCGCCCTTGATGGCGGACAGGTGCTTGCGCACGCAGTTCATTTCGCCGATGGCTGCGCCGGATTTCAGCAGCGCCTTGTTCACACTGCGCTTGTCGTCGAGGCTGATACCTTCGGCTGGCAGGGCGAGCAGGGCGGAACCGCCGCCGGAGAGCAGGAAGATCACCCGGTCGTTCTCGGTCAGGCCGCCGATCAGTTCCAGCACGCGGCGAGCGACGCGCTCGCCGGCATCGTCCGGCACCGGGTGCGAGGCTTCCACCACTTCGATGCTGCGGCAGTCGGCGCCATAGCCGTAGGGCGCCACTACCAGGCCCTGGACCTGGCCGTCCCAGTGCTTCTCGGCAACTTCCGCCATCGCGCCCGCCGCTTTGCCTGCGCCGATGACGATGGTGCGCCCGCCCTTGTCGGTGGGCAGGTGCTTGGCCAGCACCTGGGCCGGATGTGCGGCGGCGATGGCGGTATCGAACAGCTCGCGCAGGAAGGCGCGTGGGTCCAGGCTCATGACAGGCTCCGGTGATTCTTGTAGTGGTTTCCCATTGCTCAGGCTCCTGCGGACAGGAGACTCAGCGATGGGTTCGAACGCCCCGGCCGGTGAGGCCGTGACTCCCTGCGGCCGGGTGTTCGAATCGCTTTGCAGCGTGGCGGGCAAGGCCACTCCCATAACCTGGCCCGTCACCTTGCTCTTTGGCGGATAACGCCGTTGGCGTTATGCGCCCTACGTTGGAGTCCCGCGTAGGGCGCATGAGGCGGAACGCTTCATCCGCCGATTCTCAATCCTTGCGGATCGAGAAGTTGGCCATGTGCTCCAGCCCCTTGATCAGGCCGGAGTGGTCCCAGTTGCTGCCGCCGATGGCCGCACAGGTGCTGAACACTTGCTGGGCGTTGGCGGTGTTGGGCAGGTTCAGGCCCAGTTCGCGCGCGCCGGCCAGGGCCAGGTTGAGGTCCTTCTGGTGCAGGCTGATACGGAAGCCCGGGTCGAAGGTACCCTTGACCATGCGCTCGCCGTGCACTTCGAGGATGCGCGAGGAGGCGAAGCCGCCCATCAGCGCTTCACGCACCTTGGCCGGGTCGGCGCCGTTCTTGGCGGCGAACAGCAGGGCTTCGGCGACGGCCTGGATGTTCAGCGCGACGATGATCTGGTTGGCTACCTTGGCGGTCTGGCCATCGCCATTGCCGCCGACACGGGTGATGTTCTTGCCCATCGCCTGGAACAGCGGCAGGGCGCGCTCGAAGGTGTTCGGGCAGCCGCCGACCATGATGCTCAGGGTCGCCGCCTTGGCGCCGACTTCACCGCCGGAAACCGGGGCGTCGAGGTACTGCGCACCAGTGGCCTTGATTTTCTCGGCGAAGGTCTTGGTGGCGGTGGGGGAGATCGAGCTCATGTCGATCACGACCTTGTTCGGGCCTACGCCCTCGGCGATGCCGTCCTTGCGGAACAGTACGTCTTCTACCTGCGGGGTGTCCGGCACCATGACGATGATGAACTCGGCTTCCTGGGCCACTTCCTTGGGGTTGGCCAGCGCGACGGCGCCGGCTTCCACCAAGGCTGCCGGAGCGGCGTCGTGGTGGGTGGAAACGAAGATCTGGTGACCTGCCTTCTGCAGGTTCTGAGCCATGGGCAGGCCCATGATGCCGGTGCCGATGAATCCGATTTTGGCCATGAGGAATTCTCCTGGTTGTTCTTGTTGGGCTTCCGGCTCCCCGCGTACCCGGGGAGTCGATGAGCAGGCCGCAGGATGGATATCGCTTGGCTCCGCGCCATCCTGCGAAGTGAGCCGGGTCACACGACGTTGTGGCTCTTCAGCCAGCCGAGACCGGCTTCGGTGGTGGTCTTGGGCTTGTATTCGCAGCCGACCCAGCCGCGGTAGCCGATGCGGTCCAGATGGTCGAACAGGAAGCGGTAGTTGATCTCGCCCGTGCCCGGTTCGTGGCGGCCGGGGTTGTCGGCCAACTGCACGTGGTTGATCGAGGCAAGGTTCTTCTCAAGAGTCCGCGCCAGGTCACCTTCCATGATCTGCATGTGGTAGATGTCGTACTGCAGGAACAGGTTGGCGCTGCCGACCTTTTCGCGGATGTCCTGGGCCTGCTTCGTGGTCTGCAGGTAGAAGCCGGGAATGTCGATGGTGTTGATCATTTCCATGACCAGCTTGATGCCCGCGGCTTCGAGCTTGTCCGCCGCGTACTCCAGATTGTTCAGGAAGGTGTTCTCGATAGTCGCGCAGTCGTAGCCCTGCGGGCGGATGCCGGCCAGGCAGTTGACCTGCTTGTTGCCCAGCACCTTGGCGTAGGCGATGGCCTTGTCGACGCCGGCGCGGAATTCCTCGACGCGGTCCGGGTGGCAGGCGATGCCGCGCTCACCCTTGGCCCAGTCGCCGGCGGGCAGGTTGAACAGCACCTGTTCGAGCTTGTTGGCGTCCAGGCGGGCCTTGATCACTTCGGCCTCGACGTCATAGGGGAAGAGATACTCGACACCGCTGAAGCCGGCGCGCGCGGCGGCTTCGAAACGGTCGAGGAAGTCCACCTCGGTGAACAGCATGGACAGGTTGGCGCAGAAACGGGGCATGTCGGGGCCTCCTAGTGGGCTTCTTGCTTGGTCCGCGAGGCCCCGCGCGAGGCGGGGCCGGCGAACGTCTTAATCCAGCAGCGAGATGGCGGTCGGGGCATCGACGCCCTTGAGCGCCAGCTCTTCGAACTCGTTGACTGCGTTGATCTCGGTACCCATGGAGATGTTGGTGACGCGTTCCAGGATGACCTCGACCACCACCGGTACGCGGTGCTGTTGCATCAGCTCGCGAGCCTGGGCGAACGCCGCGCCGATCTGGTTCGGGTCGAACACGCGGATCGCCTTGCAGCCCAGGCCCTCGACCACTGCGACGTGGTCCACGCCGTAGCCGTTGAGTTCCGGCGCGTTGACGTTGTCGAACGCGAGCTGCACGCAGTAGTCGATGTCGAAGCCACGCTGCGCCTGGCGGATCAGGCCCAGGTAGGAGTTGTTCACCAGTACGTGGATGTAGGGCAGGTTGAACTGCGCACCGGCGGCCAGTTCTTCGATCATGAACTGGAAGTCATAGTCGCCCGACAGCGCGACGACCTGGCGGCTCGGGTCGGCCTTGACCACGCCCAGCGCTGCCGGAATGGTCCAGCCCAGCGGGCCTGCCTGGCCGCAGTTGATCCAGTGGCGTGGCTTGTACACGTGCAGGAACTGTGCGCCAGCGATCTGCGACAGGCCGATGGTGCTGACGTAGCAGGTGTCCTTGCCGAAGAACTCGTTCATTTCTTCGTACACACGCTGCGGCTTGACCGGTACGTTGTCGAAGTGAGTCTTGCGCTGCATGGTGCGCTTGCGCTCGCGGCAGGATTCGACCCAGGCGCTGCGGTCCTTCAGCTTGCCGGCGGCTTTCCACTCGCGGGCCACTTCCAGGAAGGCATCCAGGGCGGAACCGGCGTCGGAAACGATGCCCAGGTCCGGGGTGAAGACGCGGCCGATCTGGGTCGGCTCGATGTCCACGTGGACGAACTTGCGGCCAGCGGTATAGACGTCGACCGAACCGGTGTGACGGTTGGCCCAGCGGTTGCCGATGCCGAACACCATGTCCGATTCCAGGACGGTGGCGTTGCCGTAGCGGTGCGAGGTCTGCAGACCGCACATGCCGGCCATCAGCGGGTGATCGTCGGGGATGGTGCCCCAGCCCATCAGGGTCGGGACCACTGGAACGCCGGTCAGCTCGGCGAACTCGACCAGTTTGGCGGAAGCGTCGGCGTTGATGATGCCGCCACCGGCGCAGATCAGCGGGCGTTCAGCGTCATTCAGCAGGGCCAGGGCTTTTTCGGCCTGGGCGCGAGTGGCTTTCGGCTTCTGTACCGGCAACGGTTCGTAGGCGTCGATATCGAACTCGATCTCGGCCATCTGTACGTCGAACGGCAGGTCGATCAGTACCGGGCCGGGGCGGCCGCTGCGCATTTCATAGAACGCCTTCTGGAAGGCGTAGGGCACCTGGCCCGGCTCCAGAACGGTGGTTGCCCACTTGGTCACCGGCTTGACGATGCTGGTGATGTCCACGGCCTGGAAGTCTTCCTTGTGCATGCGCGCACGGGGAGCCTGGCCGGTGATGCAGAGGATCGGGATGGAGTCTGCGGAAGCGGAGTACAGGCCGGTAACCATGTCGGTGCCGGCGGGACCGGAGGTGCCGATGCACACGCCGATGTTGCCGGCGTTGGTGCGGGTGTAACCCTCGGCCATGTGCGACGCGCCTTCGACGTGGCGGGCCAGGACGTGATCGATGCCACCGAGTTTCTTCATGGCCGCATACATGGGGTTGATGGCGGCGCCTGGTACGCCGAAGGCGGTATCGACACCTTCGCGGCGCATCACCAGTACGGCAGCCTCGATTGCTCTCATTCTGGCCATATTTTGTTCCTCGGTTCTTATACTGATTGTGTACAAAAGTTGAGGCGATTCTATGCAAGCTCCGACGAGAAGGTCAAGACGGGTTGTATACGCTGGACTAGTCGGTCATTTTTCTTTAAATGCCTTTAATAACAATGGTTTGAGTTTGTTTCTGATCCGCAGGTCAAACTGTCGTTTGAAAAAATGTATACAAAAATAGGTGCTCATTGTCCTTTTATGTTGCTTTGGTCGGGACGTTCGGCTACTAGATTGCGTACAGATTATTGATGCGGGTGTGCGCAAGCGCTGCCCGTGACTTCCGGCTTATCAACCTTGAAGAGGAACGCTCCATGAGCACTATCAGTCTGGAAACCGCGCTGGACATCACTCGCCAGGCCCTGGCCGTCAGCCGCGAGCTGTCGACGGCGCCGCTGACCATCGCCGTGCTGGATGCCGGTGGGCACCTGATCACCCTGCAGCGGGAAGATGGCGCGAGCATGCTTCGCCCGCAGATCGCCATCGGCAAGGCCTGGGGTGCGGTGGCGCTTGGCAAATCGTCGCGGGTTCTGGCGGTGGACGCTCAGCAGCGCCCGTCGTTCATCGCGGCGGTGAATACCCTGGCGCAAGGCAACGTGGTACCCGCGCCGGGTGGGGTGTTGATCCGTAATTCGGCCAATGAGGTGATAGGCGCCATCGGCATCAGTGGCGATGCTTCGGATATCGATGAGCAGTGCGCGATTCGTGGCGTGCAGGCGCTGGGCCTGGTAGCTGACGCGGGCTGATCGGGGAGGGCGCGCACCAGCCTCGCGCCTTGCTTTTCCTACACATTGCCGGGGCAATTGCAGGATGGGTGGAGCGCGGCGACACCCATACTGTATGTAGTGGAAGACGTCAGATCGACAGCGGCCGCAGGCGCCCCTGGGGCTTGTGTTCGCTCCCATTGTCCGGCGCGGTGCCGCGAAGTACCAGACGGGTGATGGTTTCGGTGGCCGCTTCGAAGTCGGCGTCGCTGAGGCTGGTCTTGCCGGTGACCATCGAGATCTGCCAATCGAAATCGGCGTAGGTCTGTGTCGCCGCCCAGATGGTGAACAGCAGGTGGTGCGGATCCACCGGTGCCAGCAGGCCGCGGTCGATCCAGCTTTGCAGGCAGGCGATGTTGCGCTGGGCCTGGGTGTTCAGTTCGTCCAGGTACTCTTTCGGCAGGTGCGGCGCACCGTGCATCAGTTCGCTGGCGAATACCTTGGAGGCATGCGGCAGTTCCTGGGAGATTTTCACCTTGGAGCGGATGTAGGCCTTGAGCGCCTCGCCCGGCTCGTCGTCCTCGCGGAACGGAGCGGATGCCTGCAGCAGCGGCTCAACCACGCTTTCCAGCACGCAGCGGTAGAGGTTTTCCTTGGTCTGGAAGTAGTAGTAGACGTTGGGTTTCGGCAGGCCGGCGCGAGCGGCGATGTCGCTGGTCTTGGTCGCCGCGAAACCCTTTTCGGCGAACTCCTCGCTGGCTGCGCGCAGGATCTGGCGCCGGTTACGCTCGCGAATGCTGGTCATGGTTGCTGGTCTTCTTGTGCTGCTGTTGTTGCCCAACGTAGCCGAGCATGGTAGCACCGGCCTCGCAAAGCCCTCAAGGCAGTGGCCTGCATGCAATTTCCTGACTTTCGGGTCTAAATACTGTGTACATCGCCGTGCAACTGCGGTATTCCTAGCGAACTTGAATCCGGCACCCGCCAGAACCGGACATTGACTGCCCATGCCTGATACCCAACTGGTCGACCCCTTCGGTCGGCGTATCACTTACCTGCGCCTGTCGGTCACCGATCGCTGCGACTTCCGCTGCACCTACTGCATGAGTGAAGACATGCAGTTCCTGCCGCGCGACCAGGTGTTGAGTCTGGAGGAGCTGGAGTCCGTCGCCGATGCCTTTATCGGCCTGGGGGTGCGGCGTATCCGCATCACCGGTGGCGAGCCGCTGGTGCGCAAGGGCTTGACCGGCCTGTTGGCAAGACTCGGCGCCCGCCCGGAACTGGAAGACCTGTCGATCACCACCAACGGTTCGCAACTTCGCGAGCGCGCCGCCGAGCTGCGGGCGGCGGGGGTGGATCGCCTGAATATCAGCCTCGACTCATTGCGCCATGAGCGTTTCGCCGCCTTCACCCGCGCCGACCGGCTGGAGCAGGTGCTCGATGGCATCGATGCCGCTCGCGAGGCGGGTTTTTCGCGCATCAAGCTCAATACAGTGGTGCAGAAGGGGCGTAACGACGATGAAGTCTGCGAGTTGGTGGCGTTCGCCCTCGGCAAGGGGCTGGATATCAGCTTCATCGAGGAGATGCCGCTGGGCAGTATCAGCAGCCACGAGCGCAAGCTGACCCTGTGCAGCAGCGACGAGGTGCGGGCGCAGCTCGCCGAGCATTGGCGGTTGCTGCCGACCCCCGAGCGCAGCGGCGGGCCGTCGCGCTACTACCGCATCGACGGCTATGAGAGCCGGATCGGTTTCATTTCCCCGCACAGCCACAACTTCTGTGGCGACTGCAATCGTGTCCGGGTGACCGCCGAGGGCAAGCTGGTGCTCTGCCTTGGCCACGAAGGCGCGCTGGATCTGCGCCAACTGGTACGCGAGCATCCGGGCGATGCCGCACGCCTGCGGGCCGCGCTGACTGAGGCGTTGCAGTTGAAGCCCCAGCGTCACCACTTCGAGGCCGATCAGCAGGTGCAGGTGCTGCGGTTCATGAGCATGACTGGCGGCTGAGTCCGCCACGGTGGCCGCCCGGTCGCCAAGAACAACAACAACGTCACCAGGAGGGTACTTTGAAGCTCAAGGCATTCTGCTGCGCGCTCGCCAGCATTCTTTCCACCGGCGCCCTGGCGCAGACTTATGTGGTCGGTGTCGAGAATCTTCCTTTCGCGCCGCACTACAGCGTCGATGCGCAGGGCAATTACCAGGGGTTTGCCCGCGACGTGCTGGACCTGTTCGCCGCTAGCAGCGGCATAACCCTGGAGTACCGCCCGCTGTCGGTGGACGCGCTGCTGCCGGCGCTGCTTTCCGGCCAGGTCGATCTCAAGTACCCGGATGACCCGGGCTGGTCGCCGGAGCGGAAGGCCGGCAAGTCCCTGCGCTACAGCCAGCCGGTGACCCAATACGTGGACGGTGTGCTGGTGGCGCCGGATCGTCTGGGGCAGGGTACTGGTTCCCTGAAGCGGCTGGCGCTGGTGGAGGGCTGGACTCCGCGGGGTTACGAGCGGCTGCTGCAGGGCGGGCAGGTCAGTGTCGCGCCCAGTTCGGATCTGCGGCAGATGATTCACACGGCGCTGAAGAAGCAGGCCGACGGCGCCTACTTTAACGTGGTGGTGGCTACCTATTACCTCGACAACATCCGTGCTCGCCCCGGCGCGCTGGTATTCGACCCGTCGCTGCCGCACACGCGGGGCGCGTTCCACCTCTCCACAATCAAGCATGGCGAGCTGATCGAGCGCTTCGACCGCTTCCTCGCCGAGAATGCCAGGGAGGTTGCCGCGCTCAAGGCGAAGTATGGCGTCGAGGAGAACCTGGATTCCGAACATCTTGGCGTCGAGCAGTGGAAGGTGGACTTCCTCGAGCGGCAGAAAGCGAAACAGAAGTCGCCGTAAGGCATCATCTTCCCTAGAATCGCCGCTGACGTTCGCGCGCCAGCCGTAGGGAGGATGAAGTGCGCCGCGCTTTGTTCATCTGCAGTCGCAACCGCTTGCGCAGCCCCACTGCCGAAACCGTCTTCGCCGACTGGCCGGAGGTCGAGACTGACTCCGCCGGGCTGGCGCCCGATGCTGAAGTGCCGCTGAGCACCGAACAACTGGAGTGGGCCGATCTGGTCTTCGTCATGGAGCGACGGCAACGGCAGTTACTGATGCGCCGCTTCCCGGCGACGATGCGTGGCAAGCGCCTGGTGTGCCTGGATATCCCCGACGACTACGAGTACCTCCAGCCTGAGCTGGTGTGTCTGCTCGAGCGCAAGGTCGGACCCTTCCTGCGGCTGGAACTGCCATGAGCGAGATTCGCATCGTCCTGCGCGATGGAGTGATGGTTTGCGCCGGCTTCCGCATCCAGGCGCAGCCCGAGCCGTCCCTGGAAATCGACGGCGACCTGCTCTGGGCGCTGGAGCAGCCGCTCTGGTGTGAGCTTGCCGTGTCCGTGGAGAAACGTGACGGGGCCATCTGGATCGCTCCGCTGCCGCTGGCGCGACAGGGCGGCTTCGACCCGCAGCGGGTGATCGGCTGGCGAGCGGAGCCAGTGCGCATCGAGCAGCCCGATGGTATCGAGGATGCCGAGAATGCCATCCACTGGTGGCGTGGCGGCACGGTGGAGGATGTGCGCGGACGCATCAGTCATCACCCCTGGGGACGCCTGCTGCGCCTCGAAGCGCCCGGCATCGGCCCGGAGCACATCCTCTTTCCTCGTAAGCTGGCCTGTATCTATCTCGGCCACCTCGACACCGACTGGCGCCAGTTGCGGTTCGAACCGCTGTCCTGACTCTCACGGAATTTTATTGAACCCGCGCGCGATGGGGGCGGCCTAACGCTGCATTGCTCCCGCAAGGTGCCCGGCATGACCACGGATAAACCATCGACGCGCGGTGGCGCGCAAAAGGGCGAGCGTGCCAGGACGGCTTCGCGTAAGCAGGAACGGGACTCGAAGGTTTCTGGCGACACGGCGGCCGACCTGTCTGCGGAGGAGCGCCGCAAGGTCGAGAAGAGCCAGCCGCCTCGTCCCCTGGTACTGCACGAGGTCATCCGTCTGCAGGGCAATCACGAATTGGACCGTACCCTGGCGGCCCTATGGTGGTCGGCGCTGGCTGCTGGCCTGACCATCGGCCTGTCGCTGATGGCGATGGGGCTGTTTCGCGCTCGCCTGCCGGATCACGACATGGCGGTGATCACCACCAGCCTCGGCTATCCGGTGGGATTCCTGGCGATCATCCTGGCTCGTCAGCAATTGTTCACCGAAAACACGCTGACAGCGGTGTTGCCGGTCATGAGCGAGCCGACCTTGGAGAAGTTCGGTCAACTGCTGCGGCTGTGGTCGGTAGTGCTGCTGGGTAATGTGGTCGGTGCGCTGCTGTTTGCCTATGGCATGCTGCACCTGCCGATCTTCGACGCGAAGGCCGGCCAGGCGTTTCTCGATATCGGTCGAGAGGTGATGGAGAACGACCACTGGCAAATGTTTTCCAAGGGCATTGTATCCGGCTGGATGATTGCCACGATGGTCTGGCTGGTGCCGGCGGCGGAACATGCCAAAGTCTGGATCATCTTCCTGGTCACCTACCTGATGGCGTTGGGCAGCTTCAGCCATATCGTGGTGGGAACCTGCGAAGTGGGCTATCTGATGTTTGCCGGCGAAGTGGGCCCTGCAGCGTTCGTCATTGACTTCGCGCTGCCGACGCTGGCGGGCAACATAGTCGGTGGAAGCCTGATCTTCGCCTTGATGAGCCATGCCCAGGTGCGTAGCGATACCTCTGCCCCGGAAAGATCTTCCAAGGGAGAAACGGCGCCCTGAGGCGCCGTTTTCCTTTTCCTGCGGTATGAAGCTGGGCGTCAGATGCCCAGTTTGTCACGCATGGTGTAGTACCAGGCGCCGATCGCGGAGAACGGAACCTGGAACAGGCGACCGCCCGGGAAGGGGTAGTGCGGCAGGGTGGCGAAAGCGTCGAAACGCTCGGCCTGGCCGCGCAGTGCCTCAGCCAGCACCTTGCCTGCCAGGTGGGTGTACGTGACGCCGTGACCGGAGCAGCCCTGGGAATAGTAGATATTGTCGCCGATGCGGCCAACCTGCGGCAGGCGCGAGAGGGTCAGCAGGAAGTTGCCGGTCCAGGCGAAGTCGATCTTCACGTTCTTGAGTTGCGGGAAGACCTTGAGCATTTTCGGACGGATGATCGCCTCGATGTTCGACGGGTCGCGCGCGCCGTAGACCACGCCGCCGCCGAAGATCAGTCGGTTGTCGCTGGTCAGGCGGTAGTAGTCGAGCAGGTAGTTGCAGTCCTCGACGCAGTAGTCCTGCGGCAGCAGGGACTTGGCCAGCTCGGCGCTCAGCGGCTCGGTGGTGATCACCTGAGTGCCGCACGGCATGGACTTGGAAGCCAGTTCCGGCACCAGGCCGCCCAGGTAAGCGTTACCGGCAACCACAATGAACTTGGCTTTCACGCGGCCTTGCGGCGTGTGCACTACCGGGTTGGCGCCACGGTCGATACGCACGGCAGGGGACTGCTCATGGATCACGCCGCCGAGGGACTCCACGGCTGCGGCTTCGCCCAGGGCGAGGTTCAGCGGATGGATGTGGCCGCCGCTCATGTCGAGCATGCCACCTACGTAGCTATCGGTATCGACGACTTCGCGGATGCGCTTGGCGTCCATCAGTTCCAGTTGGGTATGGCCGAAGCGCTCCCAGAGTTTCTTCTGGGACTCCAGGTGGCCCATCTGCTTGGCGCTGAGGGCAGCGAATACGCCGCCATCCTTCAGGTCGCACTGGATGTTGTACTTGGCGATACGGTCGCGAATGATGCGGCCGCCTTCGAAGGCCATCTGGCCCAGCAGTTGAGCCTGCTTGGCGCCAACACTGCGCTCGATGACGTCGATGTCGCGGCTATAGCTGTTGACGATCTGGCCACCGTTACGGCCCGACGCGCCGAAGCCGACCTTGGCGGCTTCCAGTACGGTGACCTTGAAACCGTTTTCCAGCAGGAACAGTGCGGTGGACAGGCCGGTGTAGCCAGCGCCGATCACGCAAACATCGGTTTCCACCTCGCCTTGCAGTTCTGGGCGGGCCGGCACCGGGTTGGCCGACGCTGCGTAATAGGAGGAGGGGTAGGGAGTGTGCGGCATAATGCACCTGTGTTTGTTATTTTTTACGAGATAGGTGGATGCTACCCGAGTCGAAATCGGTCGGCTAGTGCCCGTGCAAAATATTTTACGGATGGTCGAACATAAAAAATTTCACTTTTTCAGTGGCTTAGCTGAAAAAAGTACTTGACGCTCGAAATTCATCGCGTAGAATACGCCCTCATCGACAGGCACATAGCTCAGTTGGTTAGAGCACCACCTTGACATGGTGGGGGTCGTTGGTTCGAGTCCAATTGTGCCTACCAAACATAATCGCTTCTGCGATTTCAGAAAGGGTGATCCGGAAGGGTCGCCCTTTTTGTTTTGGCTGATTTTTGCATCCATTGCCCCTGCTTTGGGGCGTCGTCGGTCGCTGCGCGTAGCTTTGGCCGTTATCTGCTTGCTGCTTCGTATAGATGAATGTGGCTCGTCGTTTTCTCTCCTTTCTCTCCTTTCTGGTCCGGTCGAGATGCCTTATTTATCTATTGCCGGCCTGATTGCATCGGACTTGTCTTTGTGGGGGATGGATGGCACGTTGACGTCTCGGTCAATACAAGGATGTTGGGGGAGGCGGCTCGTATGCCGGTCAGCCCTTGCTCCCACTGATGAGAGGGTTCGATGACTATCTCCGAAAGCGATTTGGGCGAGTTGCAGACTGCGAAGAGTCTGCTTGAGAATCCCGGCTTCGCGGCCAAGTTGACCAATGTGGTCGGTGCTCCGATCGAGTATGCGCTGGAGCATTTGCCGGAGAGCGTTGCCAGTAGTATTGGCAGCGTCACCCAGTCTGCGCTGGAAAAGGCGCTGGATGCTGCTGTCTTCACGATGAAGGATGCGCCGGGGGAGGAGTCCTCCAGTCTCTGGCACAAGGCTGGCGTTGCTGTGACGGGTGGTGTTGGTGGCTTTTTCGGCTTCGCGGGGCTGGGGGTGGAATTGCCGATTTCGACTTCCATCATGCTGCGCTCGATCGCGGATATCGCCAGGTCTCATGGGGAGAGGATCGATTCCGACGAGGCCAAGGCGGCCTGTCTGGCTGTTTTCGCTCTGGGCGGTCCTTCGGAGAGCGATGATGGTTCAGATGCCGGCTATTACGCCGTTCGGGCGGCGCTGTCCAAGGCAATGTCGGATGGTTCGCTGGTGAAGTTGGTTGTCGTCATTGCAGAGCGATTCGGTGTGCAGGTCGGTGAGAAAGCTATGGCGCAACTGGTCCCGGCGATTGGTGCTGCCGGTGGTGCGCTGATCAACCTGGCCTTCATCGATCACTTCCAGGATATGGCGCGCGGTCATTTTGCCGTGCGGAAACTGGAGAGGCGGTATGGCGAGGCGCTGATCCAGCGGATCTATCGCGAGCTGCCCGCTAGGGGGTAGCGGACGGGTTGCGCTGTCGCAATTCGTCGAACGACAGTTGCGTCGAAGGAGCCCGGCCTGTGTGCCGGGCTTTTTCTATGGAACTTTAATGGATGGGCGCCTGCTATGGTGTGCGTTGGTTGTGCCTGGAGGTGGCGATGAGCGGTTCGCGGTCCTGGTTATTGCTTGCTGTGCTCTTCGTGTCGTGGCCTGTGCTGGCGGAAATGGAGGTGCACTGGCCCGAGGGCTGGGCTGTCACTCGCTCGCCCGAGGGGGCGGCGATCGTTCGGCAGCGTGGCGTACGTCTTGATGAGAGCGGTGGGCAGGCTGTGGTCATGGAGGTGACGCGCAGTCGTCTGGCGGTGGATGCTTCCATTAATGTCGAGCGCGTCATTCTGGAGATGCGCAAGGCGCTGCAGAAGGACTTTCTACGGCAGGGATTCGAGGCGGCCTGCAGCAAGCCAAAGGCTGCCATGCTGGGTGGGCTGGATGGGCTGGAAGTGCGCTGCGGCATCAGCCAGAACGGCGCTGAGGTGCTGAAGCAGTCCTTGCAGGTTGCGATTGGGGAGGGTGTGGCGTACTCGCTCACCTATGCGGCGCCGGCGGAGCGATATCCCGAATTGAAGAAAGAGATCGAGTCGGTGAAGGCGGGATTGCGTCTGAATTGACTCGCTGAAATGCAAAAGCCCCGCCATTGCGGGGCTTTTTATTTTTTAGCTCAGGCGGCGAGAGTGGCCTGGACTCGTTCGATTACCGCATTCAGGGGTTCGGAGCCCTGGTATTGCTGCGGGTAAAGGCGTTCCGTGTGCCTGGCAATGCCGTGCTCGTTCACCAGAGTGAAGCTGAAGCCATGCTTGCGCTTGGCCTGGATGACGCAATTGAGGGGGGCGAATGCCGCCGTAAGGGTGCGAATCGCCTCCTGGATTTGAATGGAGGTTTTCATTGTCTTGATATTTCCAATTAGGTAACGGCCTTATGACCGCTTGAATCGTAAAAAGCTCCGGGTGCGACTTGAGAATGCCGAAATCGTGTGACCGGAATATGGCAGCGATTGGAAACGTTGGGTTCGGGTCAGTTTGCTGTGTTGGGTGGCAGCAGTGGAACTGACGAGGGCGCTGATCGCTCGGGCAAACTTCCTGGCGCGGCTGACGTGCTCTGGAAACGATGCGGAGGATGCGCTGGCCGTAGCCCTGTGATACCTAGCTTCGATCCCTGTATGGATGGGATGGCGCTGGGAGGGGCGACCGTCGGTTTGGTACTCGCGTTTGCTATTGTACGGATATCTGTCGGTAATGGCCAGTCTGGCTCTGGCCGCTGGTCAGAATTCTTGCGAGTTCAGTAGGAATTCCCACGGGGCGGGAGCGCCCCGCGAGATATCGGTATTATTTCTGCAGCCAGGATTCGACGGTGGCGGCGCCGTATTGCTGCTTCCAGGCTTTCAGGGTCTTGTGGTTGCCGCCCTTGGTTTCGATGGTTTCACCATTGTGCGGGTTCTTGTAGACCTTCAGCTGGCGGCTGCGGCGCTGAGCTGCGGGCGCAGGTTCGCTGGGCCCCTGCGGGTCAAGAATCTCAATGACGTTGCGCAGGTTCATGCCGTACTGGTCCATCAGTACTTGCAGTTGATCCTTGAACTCCAGTTCCTTTTTAAGGCTGCTGTCATTCTTGAGTTTTTCAAGCAGGGCAAGTTGCTCTTTGAGCTGGCGCTCGGCTTCGCGGAATTCCGCAAGTTTGGACATCGTATGCTCCCGTCGGCGGGGTGAGTTGTGTTCGGATTTTCTGGTTTTATAGTAACCGGCGTCAACTCCGGTGGCGAATTATTATGGTCTGGAAGATGCATCTTATATCCGGGGCTGCATGTTTTAGGCTTTGGGCTTGCCTGGTTAATGCGGGATAATCCGACGCTGAAGGTGAGGGCTGTTCGTCGGGGATTATCCCTCTGAACATTGTGAGTTTCATTTGGGTGCGTTTGTTTCGGTCTGATGTGAGTGCTGGATGGGTAGTGGGATAGAGCGTTATCGGGTCAACGGTTATGAACTGGTGTGCCTGGTTCGGGGCTCGGGCGTGCCAGTGGTATTGGTACACGGCTCGCTCTGTGATTATCGTTATTGGCAGAGTCAGCTCGTGGCGCTCTCGGCTGCATATCGCGTCTTCGTTCCCAGTCTTCGACATTATTATCCGGAGCAGTGGAATGGTGAGGGCGGTGGATTCTCCACTCGGCAGCATGTCGATGATCTGCTTGCGTTGCTTGATCTGTTACCGGGCCCTGTCCATCTGGTGGGGCATTCGCGGGGTGGAAATCTGTGCTTGCGGGTGGCCCTGGCCGCGCCAGAGAAGCTGCGTACTTTGACGCTGGCCGATCCAGGCGGAGATTTCTCTGCGGATGTCTTTCGCGCCGCGGCAATTGACCCGCCTGTTTCTCCGGTCGAGCGTAACCGGTTTCGCGAGCAGGCTCTGTCGATGATTCGGCAGGGATGTATTGGTGAGGGGTTGGAGCTGTTTGTCGATACGGTAAGTGGGGCAGGTGTGTGGAAGCGCTCTTCGCGACAGTTCCGTGAAATGGCGTCTGACAATGCGATGACGCTGGTTGGGCAGGTGGCGGATCATCCTGCTCCGTTGCAGGAAGCATCGCTTGCAAATCTGCATTTGCCTGTGTTGCTGATCGGCGGCGCGGCAAGTCCGGAGCCATTCCCGCGTATCGTTCGGGCGCTGCAGTCGGTTCTGGTGGATGCGCGAACCTCGATTATTGCGGGGGCATCTCACGGTATGAATGTGGTTCGTCCGGCTTCCTTCAATCGTGCAGTTCTGGAATTCGTCGATCAGTACTGAGTTTCGCTGATTTGGCTGGCTCGTCAGTGATCGAAAGTTGCAGTAACATTCTCCGCCTTGCCCCGCATGTCATTCGGGGTCACGCAGTTTCGTTTTCTTCCAGTGATCACCGTCCGCGCGCGCAAGCGCAGGGTGCCGACAAGGCGCCTGCCACTGTGAGGCAGGCATGCCCGGCGGGCGACGCTTACTGGCACATCCCAACCCATGTGGCCTTTCGTAGGGGTCACCACTAGGAGAGGAGGCGCCATGCCCATCATTACTCTTCCCGACGGTAGTCAGCGTTCGTTCGATCATCCGGTCAGTGTGGCCGAGGTTGCTCAATCCATTGGTGCGGGCCTGGCCAAGGCGACCTTGGCTGGCAAGGTCAATGGTCGTCTGGTCGACGCAAGTGACGTCATCGATAGCGACGCAACCCTGCAGATCATTACCCCGAAGGACGAGGATGGGCTGGAAATTATCCGTCACTCCTGTGCTCACCTCGTGGGCCATGCAGTCAAGCAACTGTACCCGACTGCCAAGATGGTCATCGGCCCGGTGATTGACGAAGGCTTCTATTACGATATCGCCTTCGAGCGCTCCTTCACGCCTGACGATATGGCTGCCATCGAAAAGCGCATGGCCGAGCTGATCGACAAGGACTACGACGTCATCAAGAAGATGACGCCGCGCGCGGAGGTCATCGAGATCTTCAAGGCTCGTGGTGAGGAGTACAAGCTGCGTCTCATCGACGACATGCCTGACGAGAAGGCTATGGGCCTGTACTTTCATGAAGAGTACGTGGACATGTGCCGTGGTCCGCATGTGCCGAACACTCGCTTCCTGAAGGCCTTCAAGCTCACCAAGATTTCCGGTGCCTACTGGCGCGGCGACTCGAAGAACGAGCAGCTCCAGCGTGTCTATGGCACTGCCTGGGCGGACAAGAAGCAATTGGCCGCCTACATCCAGCGCATCGAAGAGGCCGAAAAGCGCGACCACCGTCGCATCGGCAAGCAGCTCGATCTTTTCCATCTTCAGGAAGAGGCGCCGGGCATGGTCTTCTGGCATCCGAATGGCTGGACCGTCTATCAGGTGCTCGAACAGTACATGCGCAAGGTGCAGCGCGATCACGGTTACGTGGAGGTGCGCACCCCGCAGGTCGTTGACCGTATTCTCTGGGAACGTTCCGGCCACTGGTCGAACTACGCAGAGAACATGTTCACGACTTCCTCGGAAAGTCGTGATTTCGCAGTCAAGCCGATGAACTGCCCGTGCCATGTTCAGATCTTCAACCAGGGGCTGAAGTCCTACCGCGATCTGCCATTGCGTCTGGCAGAGTTCGGTGCTTGCCACCGCAACGAGCCGTCCGGTGCGCTGCACGGCATCATGCGTGTGCGTGGCTTCACTCAGGACGATGCTCACATCTTCTGCACCGAGGAACAGGTGAAGAAGGAAGCGGCCGACTTTATCAAGTTGACCTTGCAGGTCTACTCGGACTTCGGCTTCAGCGATATCTCCATGAAGCTGTCCACTCGTCCGGCCAAGCGCGTCGGCTCCGAGGAGTTGTGGGACCGTGCTGAGGGTGCGTTGGCCGATGCGCTGAACGAATCCGGGCTGGAATGGGAGTATCAGCCGGGTGAAGGGGCGTTCTACGGCCCGAAAATCGAATTCACTCTCAAGGACTGCCTTGGTCGTAACTGGCAGTGTGGCACCCTGCAGTACGACCCGAATCTCCCGGAGCGTCTGGATGCCAGCTATATCGCTGAAGATAACAGCCGTATCCGGCCGGTTATGCTGCATCGGGCGATCCTGGGATCCTTCGAGCGCTTCATCGGCATGTTGATCGAGCACTACGCCGGCCTGTTCCCGGCCTGGCTCGCACCGACCCAGGCTGTGGTGATGAATATCACCGACAAACAGGCTGAATGGGCGGAGGAAGTGGTGCGCCAGCTCGAGCAAAGCGGATTCCGTGCCAAGTCCGACTTGAGAAACGAGAAAATCGGCTTTAAAATCCGCGAGCATACTTTGCTCAAGGTTCCCTATCTCCTGGTTATTGGGGATCGGGAAGTTGAATCGCAGGCCGTCGCCGTACGTACGCGCGAAGGGGAAGATCTCGGCTCTATGCCGATTTCCCAGTTTGCTGAGCTGCTGGCTCAGGCGGTTTCCCGGCGTGGTCGCCAAGACTCGGAGTAATCATTATTAAGCGTGAAATGAGACAGGATAAGCGGGCTCTCCCGAAACCGCCGATCAACGAGAACATCACTGCCCGTGAGGTTCGTCTGATTGGTGCTGACGGTCAGCAGATTGGTGTGGTCTCCATCGACGAGGCCCTCCGTCAAGCCGACGAGGCCAAGCTGGACCTGGTGGAAATTTCTGCTGATGCGGTGCCCCCTGTCTGCCGCATCATGGACTACGGCAAGCACCTCTTCGAGAAGAAGAAGCAAGCCGCTGCTGCGAAGAAAAACCAGCACCAGCAACAGATCAAAGAAATCAAGTTTCGTCCAGGGACGGAAGAAGGGGATTACCAGGTAAAACTACGCAACCTGGTACGTTTCCTTAATGAAGGGGACAAGGCCAAGGTATCGCTTCGATTCCGCGGTCGTGAGATGGCCCACCAGGAGCTGGGTATGGAGCTGTTGAAGCGGGTCGAAACCGATCTCGCCGAATATGGCACTGTGGAACAGCATCCCAAGCTGGAAGGACGCCAGCTGATGATGGTCATCGCTCCCAAGAAGCGTAAATAACCTCCCGGGCACTGGCAGGCCTGATGGTTATCAGTTGTTAACGAATGCGGAGTACTAAACATGCCAAAGATGAAAACCAAAAGTGGCGCCAAGAAGCGCTTCAAAGTGACTGCTGGTGGCATCAAGCACAAGCACGCTTTCAAGAGCCACATCCTGACCAAAATGACCACCAAGCGTAAGCGTCAGCTGCGCGGCACTTCGCTGCTCGCTGCTTCCGACGTTCGCCGTGTAGAACGCTCCCTGCGTCTGCGTTGATTTCTGGTAGAGGATAAATAAATGGCTCGTGTTAAGCGTGGCGTGATTGCCCGTCGTCGTCACAAGAAGATTCTGAAGCTCGCAAAAGGCTACTACGGCGCGCGTTCGCGCGTGTTCCGCGTTGCCAAGCAGGCGGTAATCAAGGCTGGCCAGTATGCCTACCGTGACCGTCGTCAGCGCAAGCGTCAGTTCCGCGCCCTGTGGATCGCCCGTATCAACGCTGGCGCCCGTCAGAATGGTCTGTCCTACAGCCGTCTGATTGCTGGCCTGAAGAAGGCGGCCATCGAGATCGACCGTAAGGTACTGGCCGATCTGGCTGTGAACGAAAAAGCGGCGTTTACCGCAATTGTCGAGAAAGCGAAGGCCAGCCTGGCTTAAGCCCCACGACAGTTACCGGATCTCGATCCGGACGTAACGTCACCGATAGGGGAAGAGCCTTACCGCTCTTCCCCTATTTTGTATCTGGAGTTGGTACATGGAAAACCTGGACGCGCTGGTTTCGCAGGCCCTGGATGCCGTGCGAAACACCGAAGACGTCAACGCCCTGGAGCAGATCCGGGTTCACTACCTCGGCAAGAAAGGCGAGCTCACTCAGGTCATGAAGACCCTGGGCGATCTGCCGGCCGAAGAGCGCCCCAAGGTCGGTGCGCTGATCAACGTCGCCAAGGAAAAGGTTCAGGATGCCCTGAATGCCCGCAAGGCCGAGCTTGAGGGTGCCGCCCTCGCCACCAAGCTGGCTTCCGAGCGCATCGACGTGACGCTGCCGGGGCGTGGCCAGTCCTCTGGTGGCCTGCATCCAGTCACTCGTACCAAGGAGCGCATTGAACAATGCTTCACCCGTATCGGCTATGAAGTAGCCGAAGGGCCGGAAGTCGAAGACGACTACCATAACTTCGAAGCGCTCAACATTCCGGGTCACCACCCGGCTCGTGCCATGCACGACACTTTCTACTTCAATGCGAACATGCTTCTGCGAACCCATACCTCGCCGGTACAGGTTCGCACTATGGAGAGCCAGAAGCCGCCGATTCGCATTGTATGTCCGGGCCGCGTCTACCGTTGCGACTCTGATCTGACCCACTCGCCCATGTTCCACCAGGTCGAAGGTCTGCTGGTCGATGAAGACGTCAGCTTCGCCGACCTCAAGGGTACTATCGAAGAATTCCTCCGAGCCTTCTTCGAGAAGGAGTTCTCCGTCCGCTTCCGTCCGTCTTTCTTCCCTTTCACCGAACCTTCGGCGGAAGTCGATATCCAGTGCGTGCTCTGCAGCGGCAAAGGTTGCCGTGTCTGCAAGCAGACCGGCTGGCTGGAAGTCATGGGTTGCGGCATGGTCCACCCCGAAGTGCTGCGCATGTCCGGCATTGACCCCGAGAAGTATCAGGGCTTCGCCTTCGGCATGGGCATCGAGCGTCTCGCCATGCTGCGCTATGGTGTGAACGACTTGCGCCTGTTCTTCGACAACGATCTGCGGTTCCTCGGCCAGTTCCGCTAGCCCGCACGACTGTCAACGCATTTAGGAGAACAGGATGAAATTCAGTGAACAGTGGCTGCGGAGCTGGGTAAATCCGCAGGTATCCCGTGATGAGCTAGTGGCTCGTCTGTCTATGGCGGGTCTTGAGGTCGATGCTGTAATTCCCGTTGCCGGCCAGTTCAGTGGCGTGGTTGTGGGTGAAGTGCTTTCGACCGAACAACACCCGGACGCCGACAAACTGCGTGTCTGCCAGGTCAGCAATGGTTCGGAGACCTTCCAGGTTGTCTGCGGTGCGCCCAATGTGCGTCCGGGCCTGAAGATTCCCTTCGCCATGATCGGTGCCGAACTGCCGGGTGACTTCAAGATCAAGCAGGCCAAGTTGCGTGGTGTCGAATCCAACGGCATGCTCTGTTCGGCCAAAGAGCTGGAAATCAGCGAAGACAACGCAGGCCTGATGGAGCTCGCCGCGGATGCGCCGGTGGGGGCCAGCATCCGTGATTACCTTGAGCTGGATGACGCCTCCATCGAGATTGGTCTGACCCCGAACCGCGGCGACTGCCTGTCGCTGACCGGTCTTGCTCGTGAGGTCGGTGCGCTGTACGGCGCCGAAGTCAAGCCGGTAGTGATCAACGCCGTTGCCCCGCAGATCGATGACGTGCGCAGCATTGAACTGCTGGCACCCAAGGCCTGCCCGCGCTATCTCGGCCGAGTCATTCGCAATGTAGACCTGAGCAAGCCGACTCCACTGTGGATGGTCGAGCGCCTGCGTCGTTCTGACATCCGGAGCATTGATGCTGCAGTCGACATCACCAACTACGTGATGATCGAGCTGGGCCAGCCGATGCATGCCTTCGACCTCGACGAGATCAAGGGCGGCGTGCGCGTGCGCATGGCGGAGGAGGGCGAGAAGCTCGTTCTGCTCGATGGCCAGGAAGTTACTCTGCGTAGCGATACTCTGGTGATCGCCGACCACGAACGCGCTCTGGCCATCGCGGGTGTGATGGGCGGCGAGCATAGTGGTGTCAGCGCCAAGACTCGGGACTTGTTCCTCGAAAGCGCCTTCTTCGACAACATCGCCGTTGCTGGCAAGGCTCGGTCCTATGGCCTGCACACCGATGCCTCGCACCGCTTCGAACGCGGTGTGGACTCGCAGTTGGCGCGTCGCGCGATGGAGCGTGCCACCGAGCTGCTGTTGCAGATTGTCGGCGGTGAGGCTGGTCCGATCGTGGAGCGAGTCAGCGAGGCCGACCTGCCGAAGGTCGCTCCGGTTACTCTGCGTGCTGAGCGTATCACCCAGATGCTGGGGCTGACCTTGGAAAGCGCCGAGATTGAACGCCTACTAGCCGCCTTGGAGTTCGATGTCCAGAAGGCTGGTGTCGACTCTTGGACTGTGGGTGTGCCGAGCCACCGCTTTGATGTTTCCATCGAAGTCGACCTGATAGAAGAGCTGGGACGCCTTTACGGCTACAACCGTTTGCCGGTCCGTTATCCGCAGGCTCGCTTGGCTCCAAACACCAAATCCGAGTCTCAAGCGGAACTGCCTGCGCTGCGTCGACTGCTGGTCGCCCGTGACTACCAGGAAGCCATCACCTACAGCTTCATCGATCCCAAGCTGTTCCAGCTTTTCCACCCGGGCGTCGAGCCGCTGATGCTTGCCAACCCGATCTCCGCCGATATGGCCGCAATGCGCGCCTCGCTCTGGCCGGGCCTGGTCAAGTCCCTGCAGCACAACCTCAACCGCCAGCAGACTCGTGTGCGTCTGTTCGAAAGCGGCCTGCGCTTCGTCGGGCAGTTGGAAGGGCTGGTGCAGGAAAACATGCTCGCCGGTGTCGTCTGCGGTGCCCGTCAGCCGGAAGGCTGGGCTAACGGTCGCGAAAGTGTCGACTTCTTCGATGTGAAAGCTGACGTCGAAGCGCTGCTGGGTAACGCCGGTGCTATCGATGCTTTCACCTTCTCTCCGGCGGAACACCCAGCGCTGCACCCGGGGCAGACCGCCAGGATCGAACGCGATGGTGTATTGGTCGGCTACTTGGGGGCCTTGCATCCAGAACTGGCCAGAGCTTTGGATCTGGATCGTCCGGTCTTTGTCTTTGAGCTGGTGCTGGCAGAAGTAGCCAAGGGCCGCCTGCCGAAATTCAGCGAACTGTCGCGCTACCCCGAAGTGCGCCGTGATCTGGCACTGATCGTTGATCTGGATACTCCGGCCGAGTTCGTGCTGGCCAATATCCGTGAAGCGGCGGGCGAATGGCTGACAGATCTCAGGCTCTTTGACGTCTACCACGGTAAAGGCATTGATCCGCTTAGAAAAAGCTTGGCCGTTGGCTTGACCTGGCAGCATCCATCACGCACTCTTAACGATGACGAGGTGAACGCGACTACGCAGAATATCGTCGCCTCGCTGGAACAAAGGTTCAACGCCACGTTAAGGAAGTAGCGTATGGGGGCTCTGACGAAAGCTGAAATTGCTGAACGTCTGTACGAAGAGCTGGGCCTGAATAAGCGGGAAGCCAAGGAACTGGTGGAGCTCTTCTTTGAGGAGATCCGCCAGGCGCTGGAGCATAACGAGCAGGTGAAGTTGTCGGGTTTCGGCAACTTCGATCTACGTGACAAGCGCCAGCGTCCCGGACGCAACCCGAAAACGGGAGAGGAAATCCCGATTACAGCCCGGCGCGTCGTCACCTTTCGTCCAGGGCAGAAACTGAAGGCCAGGGTTGAGGCTTATGCTGGAACCAAGTCATAACGACGAGCTGCCCCCCATTCCGGGCAAACGCTACTTCACCATTGGCGAAGTGAGTGATCTTTGCGCGGTGAAACCGCATGTGCTGCGGTATTGGGAACAGGAATTTCCGCAACTCAACCCTGTCAAGCGAAGGGGCAATCGACGCTATTACCAGCGCCAGGATGTGCTCATGATTCGCCAGATTCGAGCCTTGCTCTACGATCAGGGCTTCACCATCGGTGGTGCCCGTCAGCGCCTGACGGGTGAAGAGGCGCGCGAAGACGCTACTCAGTACAAGCAACTGATTCGGCAGATGATCGTCGAATTGGAGGATGTTCTACACGTCCTGCGCAAGTAACTGAAAAAAATGAAAAAAGTACTTCTCCAGCAGTGCCGCTTGGGGTATAGTGCGATCCGCTTCCAAGGTGATTTGGTAGCAATGTCGGGGCGTAGCGCAGCCTGGTAGCGCACTTGCATGGGGTGCAAGGGGTCGAGTGTTCGAATCACTCCGTCCCGACCAAAAAACCCTAGAAAATCCAGTCACTTAGCGGTGACTGGATTTTTTTATGCCTGCAGATTTTTCGGCGCTTTCTAGATAATGGCTTTCTGGTTGCCAATTGGTTGCCAATTGAGATTGGCTTCTCAGTCCTGGGGAGATTAGGATCAACCCTGACAACGGAGTGGTATTCGCGAGCCTAGGGGGAGGGCGGATGTCGGCTCTGACTAGCTTATTAGGGGCGACGGCATCATGGAACTAATCGACAACATCAACCGCCTGCTCGGCGACGACCTCAAGCAGACGCTCAAACCCGGTGCTCGCCTGAAGATCGCGGCCTCCTGCTTTTCAATGTACGCGTTTGAAGCGCTCAAAGCAGAGCTGGAAAAAATCGACGAGCTCCAATTCATCTTTACCTCGCCGACGTTCACCGCCAACGAGGTCACCGACAAGATTCGCAAGGAACGCAAAGAATTCCACATCCCGAAGGCTGACCGCGAACGGAGTCTGTACGGGAGTGAGTTCGAGATTCAGCTCCGCAACAAACTGACCCAGCGCGCAATTGCAAAAGAGTGCGCGGACTGGATGCGGCGTAAGGCAACGTTCAAGTCCAATCGCAGCAAGGCACCGATGCAGCAGTTCGCCTGTGTTCAGGCTGCCGCCGCAGAAACTGCCTACATGCCATTGCACGGCTTTACCGCCGTCGATCTCGGCTACCAGCAGGGCAACGCTGTCTCCAACCTCGTTAACAAGATGGACGAGCCGACCTTTACGGCGACCTACCTCAGTCTGTTTAACCAGATCTGGCAGGACCCCGAGAAGCTGGAGGATGTGACGGCGCAGATCTGCGACCATATTGCGTCCGTGTACCAGGAAAACTCGCCCGAGAGCATCTACTTCCTGATGCTCTACAACATCTTCAATGAGTTCCTGGACGACATCAATGAGGATGTCCTGCCGAACGACCGCACGGGCTACCAAGACACGCTCATCTGGAACAAGCTCTTCAACTACCAGAAAGATGCGGCCACTGGGATCATTAATAAGCTGGAAACCTACAGCGGCTGCATCCTGGCCGACAGCGTTGGCTTGGGCAAGACCTTCACGGCCCTGGCGGTCGTCAAGTACTACGAGCTGCGTAACAAGTCAGTCCTGGTGCTATGCCCCAAGAAGCTGGCGGACAACTGGCTGAACTACAACCGCAACCTCAAGACCAACATCTTTGCCCGCGACCGGTTCAACTACGACGTGCTTTGTCATACCGACCTCAGCCGCACCAGCGGCGAGTCGTTTGGCACACCGCTGAACCGCATCAACTGGGGCAATTACGACCTCGTCGTCATCGACGAGTCGCACAACTTCCGCAATAACGACGCCTACAAGGACAAGGAAACCCGCTACCAGAAGCTGATGAACAAGGTCATCAAGGAGGGCGTGAAAACCAAGGTGCTGATGCTTTCAGCTACCCCGGTGAACAACCGCTTCAATGACCTGCGCAACCAACTGGCACTGGCCTACGAGGGCGACTCCGAGAACCTCAGCAAGAAGCTGCGCACCGGCAAGTCGGTAGAGGACATTTTCCGAGGTGCGCAGGCCAGCTTCAATGCATGGGCAAAGCTTCCACCGGAAGAGCGCACAGCGCGGGCCATCCTGGACTCGTTGGACTTCGACTTCTTTGAATTGCTCGACAGCGTCACCATCGCACGCTCGCGCAAGCACATCCAGACCTTCTACGACACCAAGGACATCGGCCAATTCCCAGAGCGCCGCAAACCCTTGTCGTTCCACAGCCCGCTCACGCAGCGAACGGACGTGATGAGCTTCAACGAGATCTTCGAGCAACTCTCCCTGCTTAAGCTCGCTGTGTACGCCCCGATCAGCTACATCCTGCCGAGTAGGCTCAAGAAGTACGAGGAGATGTACGACACCCAGGTCGCTGGCAAAGGCAAACTCAAGCAAGTCGACCGCGAAAAGAGCCTGCAGGCGTTGATGACCACCAACCTGCTCAAGCGCCTAGAAAGCTCGATTGAGTCCTTCCGATTGACCCTCCAGTCTCTGCGTGCGAACCACACGAATACGCTGGCCAAGATCAGCACGTTCAATCAGACCGGCAACGTCGCCAGCGTTGATGACCTGACCGACCAGTTGGAAAACCTCGACGCGGAGGACGACGACCTGCCCACCATTGGGGGCAGCGAGATCGGCGGCAAGGTTAAGATCAGCCTCGCCGATATGGACTTGCCTTCTTGGGAGCACGAGCTAAAGGTCGATCTGGAAATCATTGATGCCTTGCTGGCGTCGATGAGCAAGATCACGCCTGCCGATGACGCCAAGCTGCAGCACCTGAAGGCACTGGTTCTGGAGAAGATCGCAGCACCGCTGAATCCCGGCAACAAGAAGGTGCTGATCTTCACCGCCTTCGCCGACACCGCTGACTATCTGTATGCCAATTTGGCTCCGGAGTTGCTGGCCACACAGACCCTGCACAGCGCGAAAGTCACCGGCAAAGGTGCGCCGCAATCGACCTTGAGAGACGGCACGCTCAGGAAGAGCTACGACTTCCAGGAACTGCTCACCCTCTTCTCGCCGCGTTCGAAGGAGAAAGCCATCGTGCTGCCGAACGAACCGGCAGAGATTGATTTGCTGATCGGCACTGATTGCATCTCTGAAGGCCAGAACCTGCAGGACTGCGACTACCTCATCAACTACGACATCCACTGGAACCCCGTGCGCATCATCCAGCGCTTTGGCCGTGTGGATCGCATCGGCTCGCCTAACAGCAGTATCCAGCTGGTTAACTACTGGCCAGACATCTCGCTTGATGAGTACATCAACCTCAAGGAGCGAGTTGAGAGTCGGATGATGATTGCTGACGTCACGGCCACCGGTGACGACAACGTGCTGAGCGCCCAAGCCAACGACGTGTCTTATCGCAAGGAACAACTGCGTCGTCTGCAAGAGGAAGTGATCGAGCTGGAAGACCTGAAGACTGGCGTGTCGATCACTGACCTCGGGCTCAATGACTTCCGCATGGACCTGCTCAACTATGTGAAAGCCAATGGCGAATTGAGCAACGTGCCAAGCGGCATGCATGCCGTAGTGCCTGCCAAGCCGGAGATGGGCCTGCGCCCGGGCGTGATCTTCACGCTGCGCAACCGCAATCCGAGCGTCAATGTCAGCCAGCACAACCGGCTGCACCCTTACTACCTCGTCTACATCAACCGCGAGGGTGAAGTCATTCACGACCACACCGAGGTCAAGCGTTTGCTGGATCTGGTGCGTAGTTGCTGCAAGGGGCAAGCGCAGCCTATTCCGGATGCCTGCCGCCTGTTCAACAAGGAAACGGCCGATGGCCGCAAGATGCAGGTGTATTCGGACCTGCTTGGCAAGACCATCCGCTCAATGATTGAGGTGAAGGAAGAGAAGGATCTGGACAGCCTGTTCAGCGGCGGCAAGACCACCGCACTGGTCAATACCATCGCCGGGTTGGACGACTTCGAACTGATCACCTTCCTCGTGATTCAGGAGACCGTATGAGTCTGCCTACCCGATTCGAGTCGAATGCCGCGTTCATCAACTACCCGAAGCAAGCCGCTTTTGGCCGCACCCTGCCAAAGAACAAGATCTACGAACACAGCGGTGCCAATACGAGGCTGAAGGACTTGTTCGTCGAGCAAGTGGAGCAGATCGTCTGGCAATACAAGTTGGCACCGGAAACGATCAGCCTGCCCGCCAAGCCGGGAGTCCCAGAGCTTCAGATTTTCTCAATCCAGCTCAAGACGTCGGAGCTGAATCTGGACGTTTTGCGTTGCATCGATGGCGCGGTGCAGTTTCCCATCATCTTCGAGCTGAGCTTTGATGGCCGAACACAGGTGATTGCCGCGTACAAGCGCCCGAACGAGTCAGACGCCAGCCGTTGGGTCTTGAGCGACTACTTTGCAACGGCCTGGTTGCCAAGTGACTGTGAGCGCGCCGCCATGCCCTTGGCACTCGACTTGGGCGGCTTGTATGAGCAGGCGCTTCACCGCCTGATCCCCACGCCCGCGCGCCCACAAGAAAGCCTCGCTGACTTGGTCTCCCGCGTTGAACAGGTTGCGGCCAAGCAGCGTGAGGTCGAGAAAGCCGCCAGCCGACTTGCCAAAGAAAAGCAATTCAACCGCAAGGTAGAGATCAACGCGCACTTGCGGCAGCTTAAAAACGAACTTGAAGAATTGACCGGGAGGGGGAGTGCATGACGCAGAGCCTGAATGACGAATCGAGGAAACACATCGAGCAGGTCGCTGGCGAAGCGTTGGCGCAACTCGAAAGCATCGCCGAAACGGCCAAGAGCAAGCTGCACGATGGGCGGACACTGGGCTCGGATGCGCTGGCAAGCATCAACACAATGACGTCCAGTTCAGCCATCCAAAGGCTGGATCAGATCAGTCAGGCGAACCGCGAAAGCTATCAGGTGCTGGTGACAGAGCCTGCCATCGCCCGCGTTGTGGTGGTCGATGAAGAGGGAGAAGAAAAAACCTACTACATCTGCCGCACGACGCCGGTATCGGGCTTTCCTAATTTAGCCAGCTACCGCGCGCCAGTTGGGCGCTTGGCCTCGTTGGCAATTGGCGCAGAGTTCACGCTTCCCAATGGAACTGTCGTTGAGGTTCTTGAGCGAGCCCAGCTTCGGCCCAATGCGCTTGCCGATGGGTGGGACTCTCGCGACACCGTTGTTGAAGCCGAGCATTTTGGGCCGTTCACCATCGAGTCGTTGCGTGCGCTGCTGACCGAGGTTGCGGGGGAAGAAGCCACCGAAGACATTCTTGGCCAATTGCTGGCCGAGGAGACCGTCAAGGCCAACATCATCGACGGCGTTCGCCGCAGCGTCATCACCAAGATGGGACTGCGGGATCAGCCCATCCTCGATCAATACCAGGATGAGATTTTCCGTCTCCCTCTCGACAAGCGCCTGTTGATCCTGGGCCCGCCTGGTACAGGCAAGACAACCACCCTGATCCGCCGCCTCGGCCAAAAACTCGACACCGCCTTCCTGGAAGAAGGCGAACAGCGTCTGGTTGAAACAGTCGCCTCAGTCCAAGGCATCGCGCACGCCAACAGCTGGCTGATGTTCACACCCACGGAACTGCTCAAGCAGTACCTCAAGGAGGCATTTGCGCGTGAAGGTGTTCCCGCCTCGGATCTGCGCATCAGAACGTGGCAAGACTATCGACGCGAGCTGGCCCGAAACGCATTCGGCGTCCTCAGAACGGCTTCTGGCGGCGGTACCTTTGTCCTGAAAGACGGATTGGCCAGCCTGAGCGAGACAGCACTTGAGCGTCCCATCCAGTGGTTTGACGATTTCGACACATGGCAGCGCAAGGCCTATGTGCAGGAGCTGCACGATGCCGCGACCCAGCTCCACGAAGCCAAAACTCCCGAAGTCCTGAGTCTCGGCGCACGCCTGCAAGACATCTTGTCGCGGGCGGCCGATGGCGCACTGGCTGCGATGTTTGGCTCGCTGGCGGTCGAGATTGCCAAAGTACAGGCACTCGTCAGCAGCCTGAAGGAAGGCTCCGACGCCAAGATCAAGGCCGCGCTCAACCTGCAGCTCAACCGCAACCGAGCCTTTCTGGATGAGTTGGCCCGCGTGATAGACAGCCTGCAACAAGCGCAAACGACTGATGCGGACGACCAGGACGACCCCGACGCTGATGAGGAGGAAGACGCCACGGCACCCCGCACAGGCCGTGCCGCCGCGCTCAATGCCTATATGCAAGCCGTGCGTGCCCAAGCCCGGGCGGCAGCATCCAAGCGCGCAGTCAGCAAAGCCTCCCGCAACGGCAAGATCATCGAGTGGTTGGGGGATCGTGGTCTGACAGAAGCGGATCGCGTCGAGGTGGGTGCAAGCCTTCTGGTGCAGGCCAGCGCCCGCCGCTTCGTCAATCCGGTAAAGCGCTACCTCGACGGCATCCCGAAGCGCTACCGTGCATTCAGGCGCGAACGCCAACCGGCAAACACCTGGTATCGCCACGAAGGCTTTGAGGCGCGCGACATCCACCCGCTGGAGTTGGACATTGTCTTGCTCGCGATCTTGCGCGCTGCAGGCGACCTGATCAGTCGGCCCAATGTTCAGCGCGACATCGATAGTCCCGCGTGGTCATCGCTCCAGCCCATCCTCGGGCATTACCGCAACCAGATCCTGGTGGATGAGGCGACGGACTTCTCGCCCATCCAGCTTGCGAGCATGGCGGCGCTGGCGCATCCGCGACTGCGCTCATTCTTCGCCTGTGGCGATTTCAATCAGCGCCTGACCACCTGGGGCGCACGCTCCGCCGACGACTTGAAGTGGGTCTTCGCCGATTTCGATATCAAGGAGATCACCGTCTCCTACCGGCAGAGCAAGCAGCTGAACGATCTGGCCCGCGCCATGATCCGCGCCGTCGGTGGTACCGAGCAAGACGCCAGCTTGCCTGCGCATATGGACAGTGTGGGCGTTGCGCCAGCCTTGCTGGAACACGCTACCAACTCAGAAGCCATTGTCGGTTGGCTGGCGGATCGCATTCGCGAGATTGAGCGCTTTGTCGGCCAGTTGCCATCCACTGCCATTTTTGTGAACACCGAGGACGACGTTGCTCCGGTGGCCGACGCGCTGAACGCCGCCCTGGCGGAGCACAACATCCAGGTCATCGCCTGCCGCGAGGGCCAGGCTGTGGGGCAGGAAAGCAACGTGCGCGTATTCGACATCCAACACATCAAAGGCCTGGAATTTGAGGCGGTGTTCTTTGTCGGCATTGACCAGCTCGCCACGTTACACCCGGCGCTGTTCGATAAATACCTATACGTCGGCACCACCCGCGCAGCCACCTACTTGGGTGTGACCTGCCAGGGCACCTTGCCATCCGCCATCGAAAGTCTGCGCACGCACTTTTGCCAGGACTGGCAACAAGGCGACTGACCATACCAATACGAACTTGAATTGTGAGCCGCTAACCACTGGCGTCCAGAGGAAAAGAACATGGAAAAACTAAAAATGCATTCACCCAATCTCACTCAGGACAACATCGCCCGTATTCGTGATCTGTTTCCGGGTTGCGTCACCGAAGCCAAGGGCGAGGACGGCACTGTGAAGCTGGCGGTTGATTTCGACCAGTTGCGGCAAGAGCTTGCCGAGTCGATTGTGGAGGGGCCGCAGGAACGTTACCAGCTGAACTGGCCGGGTAAGCGCGAAGCCTTGCTCACCGCTAATGCGCCGATTGCCAAGACACTGCGCCCATGCCGCGACGAAAGCGTGGACTTCGATACCACGAAGAACTTGTTCATTGAGGGCGATAACCTCGATGCACTGAAGTTGCTGCAGGAGACCTATCTCGGCAAGGTCAAGATGATCTACATCGATCCGCCATACAACACGGGAAATGATTTTATTTACGAGGATGACTTCTCGGTGACGGCCGATGAGTTTCTAAAGCGATCCAATCAAAAGGACGAATCAGGAAACCGTCTTGTGGCCAACACCATGTCCAATGGGCGATTTCATTCAGATTGGCTTTCAATGATGTATCCGCGACTTAAGCTGGCATCAAGATTATTGCGCGACGACGGCATTGTGTTCGTACATATTGACGACAACGAAGTGGATTCGCTCGGAAAGTTGTGCGCTGAAGTGTTCGGTGAGGATAATTTTATAAATATTATTACGGTCAAGACTAAGGTTGGCGGAGTTTCCGGAAGTTCAGAGGGGAAAAGTCTTAAAGACACCACTGAGTTTATCTGGGCATTCGCTAAGAATAAAGAAAATTTACAGCTGAATCCTGTCTATATAAAAACGAAGCTATCGGATCGGATTCGTGCCTACGAGCAAGGCGGAAAAAGTTGGAAGTACACCTCCATCATTACCAAGCTGGCCGACAAATTCCTAATCAAAGAGGATGTGGCTCGGGGCGTGCGATTCTTCGGCTACAAAACTCTTGAAACGATGTCGATCCAAGCCTTCGCTAGAGAAAATAATCTCACGGAGGATGCAGTCTACGATCAGTTCGCGGACAAAATATTTCAAACAACCAATGCGCAGAGTAGCGTCAGACTAACTGCCATGAGAGAAACGGCTAACATTGATGTGCCAATGGTCGGTTGCGAATATAAGCCTATTAAAGGAAAAAATGAAGGTTCAGTAATCGAAGTTCTCTACAAGGGGGAGCAGAGGCGCATGATGATGTTCCTCTCTGATGCTGTACAAAGAATTGATGGCTCTTACTACTATCTAGATAAAGTAAGTTCATTGTGGGATGATATCGAATACAATAATCTCACAAAAGAAGGTGATATTGAGTTTCCTAACGGCAAGAAGCCAATAAGACTTCTCCAGCGAATTATTGCGCTTACGACCGCAGGCGATGATCTGATCCTCGATTTCTTTGCGGGGAGTGGGAGCACGGCACATGCGGTGATGCAGCAGAACGCTGAAGACGGCAGCAATCGCCGCTTCATTCTTATTCAGTTGCCAGAAAAATGTGATCAAGAGGAATTTTCCAAGATCTCAGACATCAGTAAAGAGAGATTGAGGCGTGCAGGAAAGCAGGTACTAGAAGGAACATGCAAAGAGGGCTGGCGCCAGGATGTTGGTTTTCGTGCCATGCAGGTTGATACGTCAAACATGGCCGACGTTTACTACGCGCCCGATGCGCTCGACAGGGCTAAGTTCGATCTGTTCGTCGACAACATCAAGCCTGACCGCACGCCGGAAGACCTGATGTTCCAGGTAATGCTGGATTGGGGTCTTGATCTGGCCCTACCCATTACCAAGCAATCGATTCAAGGCAAGGACGTATTCTTTGTCGATGGCAATGCGCTGGCCGCCTGCTTCGACGCCAGCGGCAGTATCGACGAAGCCTTCGTGAAGGAACTGGCCAAGCATCAGCCGCTGCGCGTGGTGTTCCGCGATGCGGGCTATAAGAACAGCGCGGTCAAGATCAACGTCGAGCAGATTTTCAAGCTCTTGTCGCCCGCCACCGAAGTGAAATGCATCTGAGGTGCGCGCGATGAAACTCAAATTCAAAACGCAGGCTTATCAGACTGCGGCGGTGCAAGCCGTGGTCGACTGCTTCAAAGGGCAACCGCCCGCAACGGCGGAAGCCATCAGCTATCGCATCGATCCGGGCAAGGCCAAAAAAGGGGTCGAAGATCTGTTTGCCGACAGCGGGTTCAAGAACGCCGACCTGAAGCTGACCGATATTGCGCTGTTGGAGAACATCACCCAGGTTCAGCATCAACAGAACTTACCCCAGTCGTCCGAACTGGTGAAGACCAAGGTCAGCAGGGTCAATCTCGATATCGAGATGGAAACCGGCACGGGCAAGACCTATTGCTACATCAAGACCATCTTCGAGCTGAACAAGCAGTACGGCTGGAGCAAGTTCATCATTGTGGTGCCCAGCATTGCCATCCGTGAAGGCGTAGCCAAGTCGCTGGAGATCACCGCCGAGCACTTTCTGGAGACGTACCACAAGAAGGCGCGCTTCTTCATCTACAACTCCAAGCAGTTGCATCATCTGGAGAGCTTCTCGTCGGATGCTGGCATCAACGTGATGGTGATCAACGTGCAGGCATTTAATGCCAAGGGCGCGGATGCACGCCGTATCTACGGCACTCCACGCGTTAATGCTAAAGGCCAGACAGAAATGGTCGGACTGGATGATTTCCAATCTCGTAAGCCGATCGACATCATCAGCGCCAACCGCCCGATCCTGATCCTGGACGAGCCGCAAAAGATGGAAGGCACCGCCACGCTGAAGTCCTTGGAGGAATTCAAGGCACTGATGGTGCTGCGCTACTCGGCCACTCACAAAACCACGCACAACAAGATCCACCGGCTGGACGCGCTGGATGCTTATAACCAAAAGCTGGTGAAAAAGATCGCCGTGCGCGGCATCTCAGTGAAGGGGCTGGCGGGAACCAATGCCTATCTGTACCTGCAGTCCATCGAGATTTCGAGCAAGGCACCTGTGGCCCGTGTTGAGTTCGAGCAGAAGCTGAAAAGCGGCGAGATCAAGCGCGTGGTGCGCAAGCTCTCCAAAGGAGACAACCTCTTCTCCGAAGGTTTTTCAAACGAGCTGGATCAGTACCGTGGCTATGTGGTCGCGGACATCAACGCCAACACCGACACCTTGAGCTTCACCAACGGTGTGGAGTTGAAGGCTGGCGACGCATATGGCGATGTGAATGAAGCAGCGTTACGCCGCATTCAGATTCGGGAGGCGATCAAGGCGCACTTCGACAAGGAGCAGGCGCTGTTCCAGCAAGGCATCAAGGTCTTGACCTTGTTCTTCATCGATGAAGTGGTCAAGTACCGCGACTACTCGGCGGCGGACGAGAAAGGCGAATACGCGCGCATCTTTGAAGAGGAATACAGCCAGTACCTGAACGAGGTATTGGACCTGGATGAAACGCCGTACATCAAGCACCTGAAGGGCATTGCGGCGGAAAAGACGCACAGCGGGTATTTTTCCATCGACAAGAAGACCAAGCGTGACGTCGATCCGAGCATTGCGAAGACAGGTGAAAACAAAGGCCTGTCCGACGATGTGGATGCCTATGACCTGATTCTGCGAAAGAAGGAGCAACTCCTCAAATTCGAAGAGCCGGTACGTTTCATCTTCTCGCACTCTGCCCTGCGCGAAGGCTGGGACAACCCCAACGTCTTCGTGATCTGCTTCCTGAAACATCCCGACTACAACAACGAGGTCACGCGCCGACAAGAGGTCGGTCGTGGCCTGCGCTTGTCGGTCAATCAGCTCGGCGACCGGGTGGATCATCCGGCCATCGTCCATGACGTCAACGTGCTGACCGTGGTGGCAAGCGAAAGCTTCAAGGAGTTCGTCACTGCGCTGCAGAAAGATATCAGCGACTCCTTGTCTGCCCGCCCCAAGGTGGCCAACGAGGCCTACTTCACCGGCAAGGTGCTCAAGACGCCCACCGGCAATGTCGAAGTCACGCCGCAATTGGCCAAGCAGATCTACAAGTACCTGCTCAAGAACGACTACAGCGACGATACCGACCGGATCACGGGCACTTACCACGAGGCCAAGAAGGAAGGCACCCTGGCAGCGCTGCCCCCGGAACTGCAGGCTCATGCTGAACAGGTGTACCAACTGATCGACAGCGTCTTCAGCGACAGCCAGATGTTTGAGATCAGCGACGACCGTCGCCCGAAGAAGAATCCGCTCAACAGCAACTTCGACAAACAGGAGTTCAAGGAGCTGTGGAACCGGATCAATCGCAAGGCGGCTTACAGCGTTGACTTTGATTCAGTGGAGTTGGTGAAGAAGGCCGTTGCCGAACTGGACAAGAGTCTTCGCGTGACGCCGTTGCAGTACACGATTCAAACCGGTGAACAAGTGGAGCAAGTAACGGCTGATGCACTGAAAAGTGGAGACGGCTTCAAGGTTGATAAAACAACGATCGAGTACAACAAGCAGTCAGTTCATTCTGCAGTGAAGTACGACCTCATCGGCAAGATCGCTGAAGGCACGCAACTGACGCGACGCACTACGGCAGACATCCTGAAAGGAATTAGCGTCGCGGTGTTTGCACAGTTCCGCACCAATCCTGAGAGCTTCATCGCCGAAGCCGTGCGACTGATCAACGAGCAGAAGGCAACGATGATCATCGAACACTTGGCCTACGACCCTGTCGAGGACAAGTTCGATATCGACATCTTCACCGCAGGTCAGACCAAGCAGGACTTCAGCAAGGCCGGTGACAAGCTCAAGCGGCACATCTACGACTACGTGATCACGGATTCCGGCATTGAACGAGAGTTTGTGAAAGAGCTGGATACTTGCACTGAGGTAGTTGTGTACGCCAAGTTGCCTCGCGGCTTCCTTATCCCGACGCCGGTAGGTGACTACAACCCGGACTGGGCAATTTCATTCAAAGAAGGCGCGGTCAAGCATATCTATTTCGTTGCGGAGACCAAAGGGTCTATGTCAACGATGCAACTGACGAAGATCGAGGAAACTAAGATCGAATGCGCCCGCAAGTTCTTTGATGAAATCAACCGGAAGTACGCCCCTGAAAACGTCAAGTACGACGTGGTGAACAGTTTTGGGAAACTGATGGAATTAGTTAAGTGATGAGCTAAGCGCAACAAGGAAGTTGCGCTTTTATTCGTTACTGTGGCTAAGGTGGGGCAGGGGTAAATCATGAAAATACTGCGGTTAAGCGCGGTTATTGAGTCGACTGGGCTCGCTAGATCCACAATTTACAAATTTGTTGGATCGGGCGACTTTCCAAAGCCGGTCCCATTAGTAGGGCGGAGCGTAGGTTGGCTTGAGAGCGAGGTCCAGGAGTGGATTAAGGGCAGGATTGAAGCGCGAGATCTTAACTTTCGCCGATAACTTGATGTCGGCGAGGTCTGCTACATTCCGCTGTTTTCTTTCAGTCAGTCGCTGATCCTGCAATAGATTTTATTACCTGAGCTGAGCCTCGTCTTTTGATAAACGTGAGCTGCACTCGACATAGAAGTTTTGCTCCGCCTAGAAGAGCTGCGGTGGGGCAGTTATGGAGATTAGAAATGGAAGTACGTTACTGGGAAGGAGGCCTGCTGCGGCATGAGGTCGAAGCTATCGAGAGCATGCGTAAGGCCTTCAAGGATGTGTCTCAACCTGAAAAATCAGATGCAGCCTCGCCAACGGCTGGTAAGTCTCTAGCTCAGCAGCTCAGTAATCTGTCTCTGAAAGGCAAGGGGGCAGATCAACCTTCTGGTATGTGGCCTTGGAAGGGGTATGCAGGGTTCCGTTTTGCAGACTCGCGCGGTAAAGAAGGCGAGTTCGATCTTGTCATTGTAACCCATAAGAACGTCATCATAGTCGAGCTGAAGCATTGGAATGGTGTTATCACCAGTCATGGTGGCAAGTGGTACCAGAATGGTGATGAGCGTGATCGCTCACCAATATCGGTTACTCAGAATAAAGTCTTTCTACTAAAGAAAAAGCTCAATGCAGTTAGGCAGCAATTCCCGAAGGGCATTGTGCCAAATATCAAATTTTGCGTGGTCTTGAGCGGTAAGTGTACGTTTGATCAGCTACCCGACAATGAGCGCGAGCATGTAATGCATCTCGATGACTTCTTGAAGCTGGCCAACGAGCGTCAATTTAATAATAGGTTTCGCCCGCATCCCGAGGCGGCAGGTCTGAATCAGTATTTTGATGTGTTTGATCAGCTGCTCAATCAGGGAAGTGTCAAACCGAAGGAACTCATGGTTGATGGGTTCCGAGCGCAGGGGGAGCCGATTTTCAAGCATCCCGGCGAGGTTTATGTTGAGTATGAGGCTGCAAACGAGAATAACAAGGCCGATCGTGCTCTTTTACGTTTGTGGGACTTCAATAAGCTCGATGATGTAGATGCCAAAACCCCAGAGGGGCGCTTCAAGATTCTTTCCAGGGAGCGGGATGTTCTGGTTTATCTGGGACAGCGGGATCATGAGTTGGCAAAACGTTGTCTGCGTCCTATCAGAAACCCCTCCGTGCAGTCCGTTACTCAAGAATTTTCTGAGCTGTGCGAGCTTCCGGCAAGTCACTACCGGCTCAACGAATTCATCAATCGATATGCGCAGAACTATGAGGAGAGTGAGCGGGTAAAGTTGGCCAAGATCTTGGTCGCGCAGTTCGCTACCATGCACGGATTTAAGGTCGCTCACCGTGATTTGGGCGACCATAGCGTATGGTTCTCGCCATCCAGCGCCATTGCTTTGTCCAACTTCATTGCAGCCTATCATCAGCCAGCAGGTACGGTTGGCCCACGTCGTGATCAACTGAGTATTGGCTCTATTGCTCTTCCAGAAGATCGTACTGATGAAGGGCACGGCGGTACGCCTTTCCACCGCGACGTTTTCGCGCTTGGACTCCTTTGCTGGCACTTGGCTCAAGCCAAGTCTTTACCTCTCAAGCTGAATGCCGATTACATCGATAGCGTTCGGGATGACATCTTGGATTCGGATACATGGTACTCAGGCGTTCTCGCCAAGGCGGTGGAGCACAATCCAAGCTCTCGCTACGCCAACGCCGGTGAGTTGCTGGACGAGTTGAACCAGGTATCGCCAGAAGATACAGCGCAGTTTGCTTTCGATCAGTCACAACTTGAACGTTTTTCCGCTTCAAGCGCTAGAATTTACAAAATTTACCCGGTGGATGAGGAAATCATTGATACCCCTGAGAAAGAGGTCTATCGGTCGGGTGATTGCATTGTAAAACTATGGCCTACGATCCATGCAGATGCTCCGCAGGCAGGGCAAGGTCCGTTGTTGCTCAGCTTTTTTGAAAAAATAGAATTGCTGAATAAAAGTGGCTATGAATTTTTGCCTAGGATTGATCAGTTTGGGTATGACAAGAGCGGTACTCCTTTTTTAGTTCAACAATTTATCGATGGCCAACACTGGAGCGAATTATCACAGCTGAGCTCGCGACGAGCCGAAGAGCTGATTCGTAATTTTATTTCTGCAGTTGAGTGTCTGCATGAGCAGCAGTTGACTCACGGAGATCTCCATCCTGGAAATATCAAAGTCGTAGTGCCAGTTGATGACGGGCAGTCCGCACAGCTTTACCTGCTAGACCTTCCGGATCTTACAGTTTCAGGAAGCGAACCTTTCAATAATCGATATAGCCCTCTAGCCGAAAGCTGCACACCTTTCGAGCGTGATAACTTTGCTGTCATGCGTATGGCTGTAGAGTTGCTCGGAATGGACTGGGATCAGCCAGATGAACATGATCTGCCTGAGCTGCGTAAGGCAATTAATGAGGAATTACAGAGCGATTCAGGCTTCGTTGCGCTAGACCGATTTAGTGATGCTCTTAATCGTGAATTTCGTCCGAAGCAAGCTAGAACAGTTATTACAGTCACCGTGCGCGGAAATGACTCTCTAGATTTCGCAATTTATCCTGACAATGGACGCCTTTTTGTCAGCATCAAGCCAGATGTAAAGGATGCCCATCAGGCTGTCGTTACGTTCAGCGGTGTGGGCGGAAGCTTTTCAGCTGCATATGAGAAGTCCTCGAAAGCCTTTGTGAGGGGATTCAAGCCTAGTCAGCAGGAGGCTGTTCCGCACTGGGTTGAGCGTAATGCAGATTTTGAAATTGATGTCGAAATTAATGTTGTTGTTGCAAATATTAGTAACCTCAAAGAGCTGTCAGACTTTATGGGGAATAATCTGGCGTTCGACGAGCTTGTTGCCAGTATTATGGATGCTGCCTGTGCTTCCTCAGTAAACCAGGAGGCCGGAGGTGCGCATAACTCCACCGATTTGGCTGCTGACAATGATATCAATGAAGAGCATGTCCCGGAGATAAAAACGAGGTCTATTCAGACAAGTAAAGTCTGGAAGGCTATAATGGATACAGAAGTCGAGGGGCTGCCAACGCTAGAGGTGTCGGGTGAGCCTGTCTTTAATAAAGAAAAAACTGGGCTCATGATTCCATATACAGCCAGTGGTGAGGTTTTAGAGTCGTTCGAGACTGATGATAAAATTAATCTCATCAAGAAGGATGGTGAAAAGCAAATCAATCTTGGTGAGATAGATCTTCGTAAGAGTACAAAGTCTGCTCTGTGTTTGGTGTACTCAGGAAAAACCAGAGCTGTTATTAAAGCTGATGATGTGCTCTATCTTCAAAGCAATAAGAACAGGTCCTCGTTGACCCGTCGAAAGCGCGCGATAGAGCGTATATTAGGTCGTCAATCAGTTGTAACAGGGCTGGTTGACTATTTTGACGAAGGCTGCAGTATAGTTCCTGAGCGATTTTCTGTGCCGCCAACTGAGGAAGGTTTCGCAGTCTACCAGCGAGAAACTTCAAGCGGGCAGACTATTGGCCTCAACGATGCACAGAAGGATGCTTTTTCAAAGTTGATAACAAATGGGCCAGTGGGTTTTTTGCAGGGGCCACCCGGTACCGGTAAGACTGAGTTTATTGCCGCATTCTGCCACTACCTGATAAGTGAAGAGGGTGCTAGGAATATCCTTCTTGTTAGCCAGTCGCATGAGGCTGTAAATACTGCGGCAGAGCGCATTCGTGCCCACTGCCGCAGATTGAATACCGATCTCGATGTTGTGCGTTTCAGCAACCGCGAACAGGTAGTCTCAGATGAGTTGCAGGATGTCTATTCCAAGTCGATTGTCACCCAGCAACAATCGAGCTTTAGCGCTGAACTAAAAAGGCGTTTGTCTCTGATGGCTCCCTCGCTTGGGGTTAGCGCCGGGTTTATCGCGAGCCTGGTTGAGCTTGAGTCGAGGATTCATGGACTGGTCAAAAGCATTGAGCGCCTGGATAAGGATCTGCAAGATGCTGGTGAGGGCACTCTCGAGTCTAAGCAATTGACCGCAAGCCTGAGTCGAATGCAAGAGGATCTGCTTGAGGCGCTTGCCAATGACTATGGTATCTCTGCAGCCCCAGAGTCTACTGCTCGGAATATGCTTGAGCAGGCCTATGCCAGTGTTACCGCCAGTCACGGTGTCAGGCCGCATGAATTTAAGCGTTGCATGGATCTGATCAAGCTGTCTGAGGAGTTGCTGCAACGTATTGCCACTGATGGCGCTAATTACGATGAGTTTCTGATGCGCGCCAGAACACTGGTCTGCGGTACCTGTGTAGGCGTCGGTCTACCGCATTTGAAACTTGCTGAAAACCGGTTTGACTGGGTCATTATCGATGAGGCTGCACGTTCTTCACCTAGCGAGCTGGCGATTGCCATGCAGGTGGGAAGCCGAATTCTGTTGGTAGGGGATCATCGGCAGCTTCCTCCAACCTATGCAGACGAGCATCTCAAGGCCATCGCCCGTGATTTGGGACTGCATAGTCAGTCAGACGAGTTTCGGCGGATCATGCGGAGCGATTTCGAGCGCGCTTTTGAGTCTGCTTATGGCCGAGGTGTCAGTGCCACACTTAAGGTTCAGTACCGTATGCAACCACCGATCGGAGATCTGGTTTCGGAGGTTTTCTACGGTGGTGAACTAATGACTGGTGCGCGGCCTGTGCCGGAATGCTTTTCGAATGCTCCAGATGTTATCGGTTCAATTGTAACTTGGTTGGATACGGGCGTTCTCGGGAAACAAGCTAATCACTCGGAGCAGCAAGGTAGTACCAGCTTGGTAAACCATGCTGAGGCAAACTCCATTATTAAGATGCTCAAAGATATTGAAAGTGACATGGAATTCAGCTCGGCATTAGTTGAGGAAATGACGGAAACCATGGAGCCTCCTATTGGGATCATCTGCATGTATTCTGAGCAGAAGAAGTTGGTTCGTAAAAAGTTTGCCGAGAAAACATGGGCGGAAGATTTCAAGAAATTGGTCAAGATTGACACTGTTGATAGTTACCAAGGAAAAGAAAACCGCATTGTCATTGTTTCTCTGACGCGATCCTCTGCAGACCTTTCTCCAGGCTTCTTGCGGTTGCCGAATCGAATAAATGTGGCAATGTCCCGAGCCATGGATCGTTTGGTTATTGTCGGTGACATGAGTATGTGGGCAGGGCGGAACGCGGATCTGCCGTTGGGTAAAGTTGCCACTTATATTCAAGAGCGTCAGGATGGTGAGCGCTACAGGATTACGTCGGTAGTAAATGCAAAAGGAGCTGCATGATGGCTGGTGAAGCTTTGGTTTTGTTTGAAGTTGATATCTGTGTGCCAGCGCAGCAGTTCAGAATTGAGTATTCTCTGATTGAGAAGGGGGGGCTTCCATTCGTTTCTGAGTTCTTGCTGCGTTTGTTGAAAGTCTCCCCTTTGATGTCGGCTGATATAGCTAGATACTTCGGTTTCACTTCGAAAGAGTTGAGTGCGGCACTGACACCCTTTTTCCAGAAGGGAGAGGTTTCTGTCCAGCCAGATGGGCGGATTAGTCTTTCAGAAAAAGGACTTCGACTCTTCTCAGGAAATGAAGACTCTCCCAGTGTCAGGTCTAGACAGGACTATCGGCGATCATTCACTTTTGACTTGCTAACGTTCTCCTATCTTGGGGGGAAGATTCCATCGGCAAGTACAAGGCGAGCAGTTCTTCTAGATGCCGGTGTTGAAGTTAGGGCTGTTTCACAGCAAAGGGCGGTCGGTGCATTTCAGAATAATTTGCATGAGATATTTCGTCGTGGGGATTTGACAGGGAAGGATCAGCAAGACTCTGTTCCGGAGTTGTACAAAATAAGCGACGTGAGGAAAAGCTCAGACGTGTGCTTTCTTGTTGAGGAGGCGTTGTGCCTTGATGTTGATAGTCTCGATTTGAGTTTCGAGGTGAAAAAGGGAATAGCCGAGGAGGAGGAATATATTGGTCGTCGTGCATCTATGCTGCATAGCCTAAATGGACGCGAAAATTTCGATGATGTTGTTCGACTGGCAGATAGGTTAGGCGATCCAGAAACGATTGATGCTCTTTCGAGCGGAGTGATGGATTTCAGAGGAGTTGCTCAACGTGCTTTGTCGTTTGGCTTAGATGATCGCCGTGGTGACGTAAGAATTTATGGATCCCTACAGCTGAATAGAAATTGGGATCAGGTGTGTTCGTTATTGAAAAAGCACCATGAGAAAATTTCTGATTCTGAGCGTGAAGTTGCTACCAGACTTACCTGGCTCGCTCCGTGCTCCCATGGATTGTGGGGTAAAAGCTCTCGCCATGGTCAAGCATTAAGTAAGTTCGTTGAGTATGCGGGTTTGAAAAACAAACGAAACGACCGGCATGCTTTTGAGGCAGAGATTCTGATTCCCTTGTCGTCTAGCAAGGATTGGCAGTCGAAAAAGGCTGCAAATAATGATTGCGCAGAGGCGAAAGAGTATTTGCACGGCTTTGTCGAGTCTGAAATCTTGGCGCCTCTAGAGGTTTTTATGCTGAGCGGCTGCTTTGCAGTTGTTATGTATCATCTTGTGGTGCCTGACCGTTACCCTGTACCAATTCCGTTTGGATTTATTACTGAAGACCCATCTCGCGTGAGGAGTATTGAGGGGCTAGTTAGGTCTGTTCTTGATGAGTACAGCTTTGAGAATAAGCCAAGGTACTTGGGTGGCTTGGCTGATCTGGGCAGGAATTTGTAGTGGTGTTGATGCTCCGCTCTATGCTGTCAGTGACTGCCGCGCTTTGTGAACGCCGTGCCATGCTTTTGTTGTAGAGTGCAACCAGGCATTTGCAGTAGCAGGGATCGCGTCAGGGATGTCATCAGTTCCCCAACCCAAGAGCTTGGTCATCGATCTGGAGGTCGCTCCCGGAAAGGAGGGGCATCCAGATCGTATCTTTAAGATCGGGGCAGCGCGGCCTGATCTCGGTGTCGAGCTTGATCGTAAGGTCTCGAAAAATCTCCCCGAGATTCTTGCTGAAGTCGATGCGCTGTCCGATGGTGCTGGCTTTCTTCTGGGGCATAACGTCATCGAACATGACTTGCCCATCCTCAAGCAGCAGGCACCTGCGCTCGCTCTGCATTCTCTGCCAGTCATCGACACCTTAAGACTCTCCCCTCTGGCGTTTCCGCAGAACCCCTATCACCGGCTGGTCAAGGATTACAAACTCATCCGAGACAGCCTCAACTCGCCGCTTGCAGACTGTCGTTCGACGCTGGTTTTGTTCAGAGATCAGCGAGATGCATTTGCGCAGTTGAATGAGACCAATCGTGCTGAGCTACTCTGCTACCAGGCATTGCTTGCTCCAAGCATAAAGAGTGATCTGGGATCTTTTTTCGCTTCGCTAACGGGGCAGACTGCAGTTCCGATTTCGGATCTGCAGCGGCTCATTCCCAGTCTGTTGGCGGAAACCGATCCATCATTGGATCGTGATCTCAAGGTATGTAGAGCTCGACTGGAAGCTCTCCTGGCTGAGGACCTTGAGCAGACGGATTTGCATCTGCCCTTGGCTTATGCCCTTGCGTGGTTGAGGGTGTCGGGGGGCAACTCTGTTCTTGCGCCTTGGGTGCGGCATCAGTTCTCTGCTGTTGGGCGATTGATTACTGAGCTCCGGGATGTTCCCTGCGGCCGTTCAGACTGCCGCTACTGCTGCACGACCCACGATCCGCGCCATGAGCTGAAGCGCTACTTCGGCTTTGCTGATTTCCGCTACGAACGCCCCGGCCAAAGCCTGCAACACGATGTGGTTCTCGCAGGCATGCAGGGCAGACATGTGCTCGCTATCCTGGCAACCGGTGGTGGTAAATCGCTGTGTTACCAACTGCCGGCGCTGAATCGTTTTCATCGCAACGGCAGCCTGACCATCATCATTTCGCCTCTGCAGTCGCTGATGAAGGATCAGGTTGACGGGCTTCTTGAGCGAAATGTGCAGTGTGCTGCGACGCTCAATGGCCTGCTGACCATGCCTGAGCGTGCTGATGTGCTGGAGAAGGTCCAGATGGGCGATGTCGGCATTCTGCTGGTATCTCCTGAGCAGTTCCGCAACAAGGCTTTCCGGCGTGCGATACGCCAGCGCCAGATCGGCGCTTGGATTTTCGATGAGGCCCACTGCTTGTCGAAGTGGGGCAACGATTTCCGTCCAGATTACATGTACGCCTCGCGCTTCATTCGCGAGCACACAGGCGATCAACCCCTAGCGCCAATTGGCTGCTTCACTGCAACGGCTAAGCCGGATGTGTTGGCTGATATCCGTGATCATTTCAAGGAAGGCCTCGGAATTGAGTTTGATCAGTTCCTGGGGACTCATGAGCGGACGAATCTTAGCTTTGAAGTGCTGCCCTGCAGTCGTGGCGAGAAATGGCCCAGAACCCATCAATTGCTTGAGGATCACCTCGGCGGCCAGGACGGTGGTGCGGTCGTTTTCGTTGCAAGTCGCAAGGGCGCTGAAGAGCTTTCAGAGTTTCTAGTCGGGCAGGGATGGCCGTGCCGCCATTTCCACGCCGGGATTGAACCCAATGACAAGAAGGATATCCAGGACGACTTCAAGGCTGGGCGGCTCCGCATCATCGTTGCCACCAATGCCTTTGGCATGGGCGTCGACAAGTCCGATATCCGCCTGGTAGTTCACGCAGACATTCCTGGTTCGCTGGAGAACTACCTTCAAGAGGCAGGCAGGGCAGGGCGTGACCAGGATGCAGCACGCTGTGTGCTGCTTTATGACTCGCAGGATATTGAGACCCAATTTGGATTGTGCGAGCGCTCCAAGCTCAGCCTCCGTGACATCCAACAAATTCTCCGCAAGCTGCGTTTCGAGTATGCCAGACGTAAGGGCGGTGAGCTGGTTATCACCGCCGGCGAGATTCTCATGGATGAGACCGTCGAGACCTCGTTCGACGCTGACGACAGTGATGCTGAAACCAAAGTGGTAACCGCGGTTGCCTGGCTGGAGCGGGGGCAATACCTCAAGCGAGAGGAAAACAGTACACAGATTTTTCCGGCGCGCCTGAGTCTGAGCGAAGCGGACGCCGAGCAGCGTTTGCTCAAGGCCAATCTGTCGGAGCGGCGCCGTGAAGAGTTCGGCGCAATTCTAAAATACCTCTACCAGGCCGACGCCGATGAGCGGGTGAATACGGACAATCTGATGTCGCTCACCAGCCTGACTTCTGAGGAAGTTGTTAGCACCCTCAAGCAGATGGAGGAGCTGGGCCTACTCGTCAACGACACCCAACTGACCGTATTGCTACGTCACGGCGTGGTGGACGCCTCCATTCAGCGCCTGGAGCAGACCCTGGCATTAGAGGGAACGCTATTCGAGGTACTCAGCGAGCTGGCGCCAGATGCTGAGGATGGTAGTTGGCAGGATCTCAATCTCGCGGCACTGACGGCGGGGCTCAAAGCCAGACTAGAGCACGACGATGTCATCCCGTTGCAAGTGCTTCGCCTGCTCCGCAGCCTCTCTCAAGATCGTGAAAGCAACAGCCAGCCACGCAGCAGTTTTGAGCTAAAGCAGGTCAATCACGACTACATCAAGCTGAAAGTTCAAGGTAAGTACAGCTGGTCGCAGATTGAACGTTTTGGTGAAAAGCGCCGAGTCATTGCCAGCAAGCTGCTTCAATTCTTGATCGGAAAGCTGGCTCCGGCCTCCAAGGGCAAAGATCTGATGGTGCAGTCCACCTTCGGTGAGCTAGTGGGTGTGATCGAGTCGGATCTGGAGCTCTCACAGGTCATCCCCCCCAACCAGCGTCAGCGAGCAATTGAGCATGTGCTGTTGTACCTGCACAAGCAGGAGGTGCTGACGCTCAACCACGGGATGACTGTGATGCGTCGAGCAATGACCATTGAGGTAAACGCAGACAAGAAGGGCAGCTACCTCAAAGACGATTACCTGCGTCTCGATGAGCATTACAGCGAAAAGCGTATCCAGGTCCATGTGATGCGTGAATATGCCGAGGTCGCGCTCGGCGCTATGGCGAGTGCGCTGGAGCTGGTGCTGCACTATTTCACGGACTCAAAAGATGCCTTCTTGCAGCGCTATTTCTCTGGCCGCGAAGAGGTGCTTAAGCATGCCACCAGTGAAGAGTCCTGGAGATCCATCGTTGAGGATCTGAGCACTCAACAGCGACTCATTGTGGTCGATGACGACGACGTTAATCGCTTGGTGTTGGCAGGGCCAGGGTCTGGCAAAACTCGCGTAATCGTTCACCGTATTGCGTACCTGCTGCGTGTTCGACGGGTTCCTGCCAATGCAATTGTGGCGTTGACCTTCAATCGGCATGCGGCCAATGAAATACGGCGGCGACTTTTGAGCCTTGTCGGAGCTGATGCCTACGGCGTCAGCGTCATGACCTACCACAGCATGGCCATGCGACTGACCGGCACTCGTTTTGAGCGTAGGGATGTTGTCGACGAGGGGGCTCTTAAACAGGTTCTGGAGGACGCTGTTGAGCTTTTGGAGGGCAAGGGAACAGCCGATGGAGAGGACGACCTGCGAGAGCAGTTGTTGCGTGGCTACCGCTACATCCTGGTTGATGAATACCAAGACATCGATGCCCTGCAATACCGTTTGGTGAGTGCGCTTGCCGGTAGACAATCCAGTGAGGAAGGGCGTTTGTGCATTCTGGCGGTAGGTGATGATGATCAGAACATCTACGCCTGGCGCGATACCAACAACCGCTACATTGAGCGCTTTCGCGAGGATTACTCCGCTGCTACCAGCTACCTCGTTGAGAACTATCGATCGACTCAGCGCATCATTGCTGCGGCCAATCACCTGGTTGGCAACAACCCTGGGCGCCTGAAAGCGTCCTATCCCATCCGAATCAACCGGGAGCGCCAGTCAGATCCTCTCGGGGGGCAGTGGCAGGCGCTTGATCCAGGTCGCTCTGGACGGGTTGCACGATTGGCAATTGATCCCAGCGATAGAGCTGTCGGCAACCTTCAGGCGCAGGCTGCTATAGGTGAACTCAAGCGACTGCTGGCGCTGGAAGAGGGTAGCTGGAGTGGATGCGCCATTCTTGCACGCACTCATCAGTATCTGTGGCCAGTCCAGGCGCTTTGCGAGCTTGCCGGCGTTCCGTACTTTCTGGCCTCGGATAAAGACAGTGCGCTGCCCATCACTCGGCAGCGTGATTTCGTGGCTGTTGTTGATCGGCTTCGAGAAATCAACGAGGCGCTTTCGGCTGCTATGGCGTGGCAGCAGGTGTCTGCTGGGGTGAGTGAGAGCTGGCGTAGCTTTTTCCAGGAGGCTTTTACCCAATTACAGGTCGAGCTGGGTGAGTGCCAGCTCAACAGTGCTGCAATCGTGGACTGGCTCTATGACTACGCACGAGAGATGCGGCAGCAGGCCAAGAGTGGCCTGTATCTAGGCACGGTTCATTCAGCGAAAGGCCTCGAATTCAGGCATGTCGTTGTGCTTGATGGCGGCTGGAGTGTGCAGGCTGAGGGGCTTAACGATGAGCGCCGGTTGTACTACGTAGGTATGACGCGTGCAGAGCAGACGCTGACGCTGTGTGAGTTCAGCGCAGTGAATCCATTCAGTGGAAGTCTGTTGGCTGAGATCGCGCAGCAGATCTTTACCGGCGATTACAACTCAGCATTGGAGCGGCGTTATCTGCAGCTCAGTTTGAAGGACATCGACATTGGTTTTGCCGGACGTAGCCCTGTAACAGACCCTATCCATGAGGCACTGAGGTCCCTGGAGCCGGGGGCGACGCTGAAGCTTGAGCAGCGAGGCGAGCGTTATGTGATTCTGGACGACCATGGTCGGGTTGTCGGGCGGACTTCTCAGTCCTTTAGGCTGGATCTTGAGGTTGAATACTGCGAGGTTGCGGGTGTGGTGGTTCGGTTCCTAGAGGACAGCGAGGAGCAGTATCGGTCTCTGCAGAAATGCGAGCGCTGGACGATCGTTATCCCAAGGGTTTGTGGAGTACCTAGCCACTGATCTGGGCTTGCTCGGCAGGCCAAATCGGGTTCGCGGATTACTCAAGTCTGGGGATCCTCTCTGCTATCAAGCTCATGGTAGTGCTTCTAAAACAGGGAGCTATTTTTGAACGGAGGCACGGAATTTGACTGCATCTTTAACCTGGCTGGACCTGACCTCAGCCGATCGCGATAAGGTTCGCCAAATCCTTGATCTGTTCAAGGAGCAGGGCACTGTTGACGAACTTGGCCTCGGTAGTCTCCGCGATGCCCTGTCTGATGCACTGTTCCCAGGGACTTCTGTACTGCATACACGCTTGCGCTATGTGCTGTTTATCCCTTGGATTTACAAGCGTCTCGAGCAAACGGGGAGTGGAGGTGATGTCGCCAGAACTGCGCGCTCTAAAGAGGTGGAGTTGATCTCCCATCTTGCGGATCAAGGCAATGACGGCGTGATCGGCATACAGGCGCGAGAGTCCCTTGCTCGTCTGCCAAGCAGCGTTTATTGGGTCGCACTTTCACGTTGGGGGATTTTCGTACCTCGGCAGAGCCTGAGCTGGTATCACACCCATTTTGATGAGTTACGCCGCGGGGCTCGCCGCCCTGATGCATCGGCAGACGACCCTGGTGTGCTTTTGTCCGGTCGCTATACCTGGCACCCGAGACTGCCTTCAGCACCGGCTGGATTCCCTGTAGGAGCAGAGTTTTCTCTGAGTCGTGAAGAGGCCGAGTTCGTTCAGGCCCAGATCCGTGCCAACTGTAATGGCTCTTTGCTGGGTTGGCTGGCTGATCATCATCTTGCCGAGCAGGCTCATAAGCTTTGGGAGGTTCACCTGCCACCTGATGCTCCCTCCCAGATAGTTTCCACACTCGAGTTGGCTCGCCAGTTTTCATTGGTTGTTGAAGGTGCGCCGCTCCTTTACAACCTGATGTTGGCGGAGAAGCGTGGCAAGACCAATCAGTCGAAAGCCGATATGGAAGCAGCTGACTACTACCGTCAGGAGTTTTCCGAATGGATGGTGCGGGCCAAGGCAGACCTGCAGACCTTCCAGCCAGAGGTCTTGTGGGCTTTTGTGCTGCGTCAGCAGGTGCGTAGTCCGGAGCCTCAACGCCGTTTTGTAGAGCGCTGGTTGCAGTGCGTCAGTCATGGGGATGCTGAACGAGCGCTTGAGGATCGAGAATTACGCTCCCTGATTGAAATGCGAGAGCGGCACCTCAAAGGCCCCAAGCGGGCGCGACTTGCAAATGCTGGCCGGTTGGCAGATTGGAGTGGCCGTGTAGGAGTTGGGCGTATGGAGTTTCGCTGGAGTCAGGTGCGCCGACTGTTGATGGATCTACATGAGGGGTTGTCGCACTGATGCTGTCTCCCGACTCCCGTGCAGTGGCCATGGATTTGCTCAAGCCGCCACCAGGTTACCGACTTGAACGCACCGTACTGACGACCTACAGCCTGGATCTAGAAGTTCTGCTGGCTCTGCCGCTGGCTGTATTGGCTCAGACAGATGCTGGAGTCGAGCAGCTCTTGCTGGATCCGCTGGTGTTGCTCGAGGCTATTCGAGAGGCAGGTGAGCGTATACAGGTTTTTGTCGACGAAGCTGGCATTGCCGTGCCCGCTAACAGCCGGGCTCTATATGGGGCGTTGGAGTCCAGCGTTCATCAGGTAAAAGCGCCTAACGGCGGAGCATTCCATCCAAAAGTCTGGGTGGCCCGTTTTGTTCGTGAAAATGAACCACCGCTGATTCGTGTATCTGTGGCTTCTCGCAATTTAACCTTTGATCGGTCTTGGGATATTGCCCTGACGTCGGAGGCGACTCCTGGCAAAAAAACAATTGCAGCAAGCAAGCCGCTGTCTGACTTGTTGCGTCGATTACCAGGCCTAGGAGATGAAACACTGGATGACGCAGTCATTGCAGGCATTCAGCAACTGGCGGATGAAGTACAGCGGACCGCGTTTCCGGCGCCGGAGGGATTCGATAGCGGTCTTGAGTTTCATGTGTTGGGTTTTGGTAAGCAGAAGGGACACTGGAGCCCAGTCGAGCAGGCAACTCGGGTGCTGGCCATAGCTCCCTTCCTGTCTGACAAGGCGCTGCAAAAAATCGCCAGCCTGGCATCGAGTGAGTCACTGTTGGTTAGTCGTGCAGATCAGCTCTCGCAGCTTGAAGTGGATCTGGCCAAGGATTGGAGCCTCGTACAAGTACTGAGTCCGACGGCCGATGGAGAAGCGGAGGATGGATCTCAGCTACGGCCATCTGGCCTCCATGCCAAGCTGATGGTATTTGAGCATGGGCACCGAGCCAGCTGGTTTGTCGGCTCTGCCAATCTGACTGATGCAGCTTTTACCGGGAGAAATGTTGAGGTGATGGCATCAGCCTCAGGTCCTAAAGGATGTGCTGGGGGTGTTGGCGCTGATGGAAAATTGACCCACCCTGCCGATTGAAATTTGACCCAGGGCGGATTGCTGATTTTGTTACCAGCAACTGTGGATAAGTCTACCAGCGCAGCTGCTGTTGCCCCCACTCCTTCGCTAGCCCAGTTCAGTTGTTTAAGACCTGCCACACGCAGCCATGTAGCAGGCCGTCGTCGCCATGAAATCAGAACGGCTCATCGTCCTCCGGTTCTTGGCCGCCCTTACGCTTTCGCTCCCGTGATTTGATCTTGGCCTGGGCCGCCAAGCTACTGTGTTGCAGGCGATAGGACTCGTTACCGGTTTCGACGATGTGGCAGTGGTGGGTCAGCCGATCCAGCAGGGCGGTGGTCATCTTGGCGTCGCCGAACACGCTCGACCATTCGGCGAAGCTCAGGTTGGTGGTGATCACCACGCTGGTGTGTTCGTACAGCTTGGACAGCAGGTGAAACAGCAACGCACCGCCAGCCTGGCTGAACGGCAGATAACCCAGTTCGTCGAGGATGACCAGATCCATGCGCAGCAGTGCCTGGGCGATCCGCCCGGCTTTGCCGTCGTGTTTTTCGCGCTCCAGCAGATTGACCAGATCGACCGTGGAGTAGAAGCGCACGCGCTTACCGTGCCGGGTGATGCCGGACACGGCCAGCGCGGTGGCTAGGTGGGTTTTACCGGTGCCTGGCCCACCGATCAGCACCACGTTCTGCGCGGTGTCGGTAAAGGCCAGGCTGGCCAGCTCGCTGATCAGGCGTGCGTCGGCGCTAGAGGCGTTGAAATCGAAGCTGGCCAGATCGCGGTGCATCGGCAGCTTGGCCATGTTCATCTGGTGGCTCACCGAGCGCATGGCGCGATCTGTGTGCTCTTGTTCCAGCAGGTGTTCGAGCAGCCACTTGGACGAGGCTGTGTTCGACTCACCCTGTGCAGTTAACTCCGCCCAGGCCGTGGCCATGCCGTGCAGGCGCAGCTCCTTGAGTTCCGCCATCAAATCACGCATGACCGACCTCCTCGGCCTGGCCACGCAGGCGGTCGTAGCGCGCCGTGTTAGCGACGGGGGCTTCCTTGAGCGACAAGTGGGTTTCGACGCTGGGTGGTGGTTCGGATGCTGTCAGCCGTGCCACGACATTGAGGATGTGTTCGGCGCTCAGGCTGCCGCTCTCCAGTACCAGCTCAACGGCTACCAGCACCGCATCGAGCCCGGCGACCGGTACGGCAGCCAGGACTTGCGCCATGATCCTGTCACCGCCGGCATGACGCCCCAGACCATGCTTGAGATGACGCAGCGGCGCTGGCAGATCAGCAAAGGGCGCGCCGTTGCGCAGCGCGCCGGGCTTGCGCTCAATCAGCGGGATGTAGTGCTGCCAGTCGTAGCTGACCTGTTCGCGATCCAGCAAGCGCGCATGGCTGGCAATCAGCGCATCATCGGCCACCACCTCGATGCGGGTCGGATACAAACGGCTGCTGATCCACTTACCCGCGTACTCACACGGCACCGAGTAACGGTTGCGCCCGACACTGACCAGGCAGGTGCTGGAGACCCGCGCAGGCCGCTCGACGTAACCGTCGAAGGCCGCGGGCATAGGCATCAGTTCGGCGCGCTCCAACTCCAGTACCTCGGCCACACTGAGCCCGCTGTATTGAGGGTGCGTCAGCTCGTTCCAAAGCGCGCGGCAGCGCTGGCCCAGCCAGGCATTGAGTTCCTCGAAGGAGTGAAACTGGCAGTCCTGGGCGTCTAGCCAGATACGCCTGCGGCTGTCTTGCACGTTCTTTTCAACGATGCCCTTTTCCCAACCAGCGGCGACGTTGCAGAAGTCCGGATCGAACAGGTAATGCGCGCACATCACCGCAAAGCGCGCATTCACCGCCCGGCCTTTGCCCTTATTGACCTTGTCGACGGCGGTCTTCATGTTGTCGTAGATGCCCCGGCGCGGCACGCCGCCCAAGGAGCCGAACGAGCGTGTATGGGCGTCAAATAACATCTCATGGCCCTGGCTCGGATACGCCACAAGCCAGAACGCACGGCTGGCACACAGCTTCAGATGTGCCACCTGCATACGCCGGTAAATGCCGCCGACCAGCAAGCCTTCCTCGCTCCAGTCAAACTGAAACGCCTCGCCAAGAGCAAAGGTCAGCGGCACAAAGGCCTGCGACGCCTTGCCCTGTCCCCCTCGCCAGGCACGGATAAACGCGGTGAGCTGGCTGTAGCCACCGTCATAACCTTCGGCTTTGATTTGCGCCAACAGCGCCTTGGCACTGCGCCGCTGTTGCTTGGGCCGCAGCGAATCGGCTTTTAGCGCCTGCTCCAGCGTGGCGTGAAAAGGGCTGAGTTTGTTGAAGATCGCGCGGCGTTGGTAGACCGGCGGCTTGGCCTCAGGTGCTCTGACCCACTTGCGAATCGTGTTGCGCGCCAACCCGGTGCGCTTGGCTATCTCATGCAGCGACAGCTTGTCGCGGAAATACATCCGGCGAATTTTGCCCATCATTTCCATACTGATCACCCTGTGTTCTCCTGCTCAAAAATTGAGCAGAAGCAGTTGAACACCTGGGTCAGTTTTCAGTCGGCAGAACAGCCTCTACTGGGTCAGTTTTCGGTCAGCGGCAACAACCCCAGTGCAAATGCTCGCGCCGGGCGAGAAGAAAACCCATCGGGCTTACGTGTGGGCCTACAGCACCACCCCCTTTGCTGATCTCAGGGCGGTGGTGTACGACTTCAGCCCCAGTCGTGCGGGCGAACATGCGCGCCACTTCCTTGGTCAGTGGAATGGCAAGCTGGTCTGCGACGACTTCGCGGGCTACAAGGCCAGCTTCGAGCAGGGCATCACCGAAATTGGCTGCATGGCTCACGCCCGCCGCAAGTTCTTCGATCTTCACGCGGCGAACAAAAGCCAGTTGGCCGAACAGGCACTGCACTCAATTGCCGGCCTGTACGAAATCGAACGGCAAGCGCGCGACTTGAGCGATGAAGATCGCTGGCGAATACGGCAGGAAAAAGCGGCTCCCATCCTCGCCACACTGTATGCCTGGATGCTCGCCCAGCGCGACCTCGTGCCCGAGGGCTCGGCCATCGCCAAAGCCCTGGATTACAGCCTCAAACGCTGGGCAGCGCTGACGCGCTACCTGAATGACGGCGCTGTGCCTATCGACAACAATTGGGTCGAGAACCAGATCCGGCCGTGGGCACTGGGGCGCTCGAACTGGCTGTTTGCCGGCTCACTGCGCAGCGGCAAGCGGGCGGCGGCGATCATGAGTTTGATCCAGTCGGCGCGGATGAATGGGCATGATCCGTATGCCTATTTGAAAGATGTGCTGACGCGGTTGCCGACGCAGCGGGCGAGTGAGATCGAGCAATTGCTGCCGCATCGGTGGGGCCTGCCTAACCCACGCTAGCTGAGTTGGGCAGACGCTTAACAGTGCGGAATAGGATGCATCCCGTGGAACAAGCGTGAGGGCTTAGCGAGGCGATGTGCCCATGTGCTGCTGATGCTGCATCATCTGATCCATCATCATCTGCTGCATGCCCATGTACCTGTCCATCATGTACTGATGCTGCCTCATCTGCTCAGGTGTCATCTGGGAGTAGTGACCTCCCATTTGACCCCAGCCCATCATGTGACCATCTCCCATCATCTGGCCGTTGCCCATCATGTGGCCGCCCATCATGTGGCCGCCCATCATGCCGCCCGCGCAACACCCCATCATCCCGCCATCCCACATCCCATTCATCATGTGCATGCCTTGTTGCATCATGGCTTGGTGCTCTTGCATCAGCTTCTGACGCTGTGCTGGTTCGGTGGCCTTCTGAATTTGGCTCATTTGCTCCTGCATTCTTTTGAGGTTTTCTTGTGCCTTTGCCATCTCCTGGTCGAATTGCTCAACGCTCATCGGTTGCTGTTGGGCCGGTTTAGCAGCGGTAGAGTCCTGCTGCGCGGAGGCTAACGCGGGAAAAAGCGCTGCCGCTAAAGCGAAGGCGGCGAGTCGGGATGCTTTCATCTTCTGTTCCTTGCAGCTGGTGGTTGATCGAGGGTGAGTCACTGCCTTCCAATATAGTCCTCGGTTCTGGGCATAACCTGATTGGGATCAATGGTTGACCCTGTACCTGTTACAGGGTGTATTCAGGCTGCCTACTGGTGAGGAGGTGAGGGAGATGAGTTGTGACAAGGCTTGTGGTTGTGCGAATGGCGCTGCACCGTCGAATCAGGTGTCCACCCCAAGCAATGGGGCTGCGTGGGTCAGTGAGTTTTCTGTACCCAAGATGGACTGTCCTTCTGAAGAGCGCATGATTCGCTTGGCCTTGGAGGGGCGGGAAGGTATCGAGTCGTTATCCTTTGATCTCAGTCAGCGGCGTGTTCACGTATATCACTCGGGGGCGATAGATCTGCACGCTAACAAGCTCGACTCCTTGGGGTTGGGCTCGATCCTGATAGGGACTCGGGCTTGTGCAGCAGACGAGGTCGCGCAGAGGGGGCAGGCTGACGTCCAGGAGGCCTTAGGCGAGTCCAGGGTGCTTAAAGCCTTGTTGGCTATCAACGCTCTTATGTTTGTGGCCGAGCTGGCTCTTGGGGTTATTGCTGAGTCCGCAGGCTTGATTGCGGATTCGCTGGATATGTTCGCAGATGCCGCTGTCTATGGCCTTGCCTTCTATGCCGTTGGGCGGAGCAAGGGGCTACAGCTTAAGGCCGCGCATTTGTCGGGCTTTCTACAAATAGCGCTCGCGTTGGGCGTTTTACTGGAAGTTGTGCGCAGATTTATCTTCGGCAGTGAACCTGAGTCGCTGTTGATGATGGGGGTTGGCTTAGTTGCCCTTGTTGCCAATGTTGGCTGCTTGCTATTGATAGCAAGGCACCGGGATGGCGGGGCTCATATGCGGGCAAGCTGGATATTTTCAGCAAACGATGTATTAGCCAACCTTGGGGTGATTGTTGCTGGCTTGCTGGTGATGATTACAGGTTCTCCCTATCCAGACCTGATCATTGGTTTTGCTGTAGGGCTGCTTGTCCTCAACGGCGGGCGGCAAATTCTTGCCATGAAGGATTGATGACCATGCTCAATAAGGGCTATCGCGTCCGATTAAGAAAACGCGGACACCGTCGGCCTTAATGCTGGAGTTCGGAAGGTGACTTGGCTGGACGCTTACCAATGACGCACCTGCCACACGTGTCGTTAGTGACGACATATGAGCGTAACGTGTACTCGAAATGTGCTTTTTGCGACACGTTGCTTCACGGTTTTTGCAGTCAGCAAATAGGCATATCGCTCGCCCATCCGGCGAGCATAGTGCGGGAGTTGCTGAGGTAGTGGTAGGTCAGGGGGAGGCGGGGCTACTCACTTCAGGGAAACTGATGGCCCCGCTACTGGGCTGTATTGCGTAGATTTGTATGCAGTCGCGGCCACCGGTCATGTGCCCAGGCATAGCCCTCGGGCGAGGTGGTGGTCACTACATACACCCGCCGCTCTATGCCTGTCTCCAGCAATAGCCCCTCTATAGTCTGACCTGGCCCCAGGTCGAACCAATGCGACACTCGCTCGGCATCTTTTTCCATGAACCGTTCCGCCAGGATGCTTACCGTTCGCGGTTGGTAGCGTGCCCACTTGCCGGCTGTGATTGAGTCGTGCCGTGCCCAGCCGGTGGTGGGTAGGTGGCCAGGTTCTTCGCGTCGTCGGCCCCAGAGCACCCACTCGGTGGTACCGTCTGCCTGCAGCACGGGCAAGGCGGCCTTGGGGTTGGGAAAGTAGATCTTCCACACCTGGTCGGCCACGCGGGCCTGCACACCACCACACATTCTTGACTCCTCGCGCTTTCGCGCCGTTTGTCATGTTCTAGACTGCCGGAGCAGGACGCACATTCCCTACCCAGCGGAAAAGGAGTTCCATCATGGGCAATCTATGTCTTACCCGGCGTGCCGGCGAACAGATCCGGCTTACCATCGATCCTGCCGTAGATACCGACAAGCTGCTGCGTCTGCTGCTGCGCGACGGTATTACCGTGCAGATGTTGGAGGTGGATCATGGCAAGGTGCGCCTGGCTATCGAGGCACCCAACCAGGTGAAGATCCTGCGTGCCGAGCTGGTGAACGACTGGCCAACTGTCGGCGGGGTGATACTGGCGGATTGACCGAATTGGGCTCTTCTCGAATACTGTATGCATAAACAGTATTTTGCGGAAGTGCCCAGATGTCCCTTTCCATCCTTGCCCGCGGTGCTCGCCTGCGTGAGCGCCTACTCTCCGACGCCGCAGACCTTCGTATCACCGGCTTCCAGTCGCCCGCCGAGGACGAGAAGGAAGAGGGGCTTTCCCTCGACCGCCTCACCGGCCTGGGCGCGCCGCATATCTGGGGTGTGCAGGTGCTGGATGACACTCTGATCGGGTTCGGTATTTTTCCGGGTGACCGCTTGATCGTTAACCGTGCTGCCGGCCACCTGGAGGGCAGGCTGGTGGTGGTTGATCTGGGAGGCGAGGGCTACCGCGTGCGGCTGGTGGCGCGGGATCTGTTCGGCGGTCTGTGGCTGAGGGCTGCCGATCCGGCGGTGCCGGATGTGCAGCTGGATGGTGAAGAGCCTATCGAGGTGTGGGGCGTGGTGAGCTGGGTGGTCAGCCACGTTGCGCCATGAACGGTACCGGGCGCGTGTTCGCGCTAATCGACTGCAATTCCTTCTACTGCAGCTGCGAGCGTATCTGCCAGCCGGAGCTGAAGCGCCGGCCGTTGGTAGTGCTTTCGAACAACGACGGCTGCGTGATCGCCCGATCGGCGGAGGCCAAGGTGCTGGGCATTGGCATGGGCGCCGCCTACTACCAGGTGCGCGAGCAAATGCGCCGGCATGGTGTGGTGGCGCGCTCCAGCAACTACACCCTGTATGCCGACATCAGCAACCGCGTGATGCGGGTTATGGCCGAGGAACTGGCCGGCATTGAGGTGTATTCCATCGATGAGGCCTGGGGCGACATGACCGGCATCGCCGATATCGAGGCACACGGCCGGCACATCCGGCAGCGCCTAGCGCGTGAGATTGGCATGCCGGTGGGGGTCGGAGTCAGCACCACCAAAACCCTGGCGAAGTTGGCCAATTGGGCCGCGAAGAAGTGGAAGGGCACCGGCGGTGTGCTCGATCTGACCTCCCCGGCCCGGCAGGAGAAGCTGCTGCGCATAGCACCTGTAAGCGAGGTGTGGGGCGTTGGCCATCGCTCGGCGGCCAAGTTGGCGGCGCTAAATATCACCACCGCGTGGGATCTGGCCCAGTTCGATATCGGTACGCTGCGCCAAACCTTCGGCGTGACCATGGAGCGCACTGCGCGCGAGCTGGGTGGCATCAGTTGCATCGGCTTCAACGAGGGGCCAGCACCAAAAGAGGCCATCTGCTCAAGCAAGATGTTCGGCGTGCGCCAGACGGAGCTGGCGCCGATTCGCGAGGCGCTGGCCGCCTACGTGAGCCGGGCGGCGGAGAAGTTGCGTAGCCAGACCTCGTTGTGCAGCACCATCCAGGTAGGCCTACAAACCCAGCTGGCAGACCTTAGGGGGCCGCGCTACGCCAATGCAGTTACCCTGGCACTGCCAGCGCCGACAGACGACACACGTGAGATCCTGGCGCTCGCCCAGCAAGGGCTGACGCAGATATATCGCCCCGGCTACCCATATTCGAAATGCTCCATCCTGCTGATGGGCCTAAGCCGGCGCGGCGAGCTGACGCCAGACCTGTTCTCGCCGGCGCCACGCCGCGGAGCTGAGCGGCTGATGGCGGTGGTCGACCAAATCAATCAGAAGGAAGGACGAGGCACCGTGCGTATCGGCAGCGTGCCTGCTGCACCGGCCTGGGCTATGCGCAGAGAAATGCTCAGCCAGCGCTACACGACGCGCTGGGAAGAGGTGATTGGGGTACGTGGATAGTTGAAATTTGGTGTCTGCCCTCGGTCATATACGGTCTTCCGCCAGTGACTGTTTCCGCCAGAGGCACTGCTTTCTCTGCGTATTACCTCACCTCACGACTGCGCGGTTGGCCGAGGCTCGTGTACGTACAGATCAGAACGCTCATCGATTTTTCCAAGTCGGACTAGACGTGCAGCAATCCCACCCTTGCTGCGCTCGTGAGCTATCGACATCTGTTCGATTGAAGCGCCGCTTTCAAACTCGGCGATCAGACGCTGCTCTTCGTCGACAGTCCACGGTTTTCCTGCTTGCCCACCGGAGCTGGGTTTCTGAAGTTTGACTGGACCAGTGTCGAGAGCTTGTGCAGCCAAGAACAGTGCCCTTATCACGTCAGGTGAGTTCACCACATGATTTCCAGGCAAAATTTCGCCGGTGACGGGATCTACGCCGTTGGCGAGGAGCTCGAGAATACGCTTGGCTTCCTTCGGTGACACGTGAAAGGCCTCCTCCGAGGTTTAAGGTTTGGATGTTTGGGGTGGCCAGCGATGTCTGTATGCGTAGAGCTCAAGGCTAACCTTTCTGCCACAGCTGGTTCATGGGGACTGCAAAGGCGTTCGGTATATCCGCTAACGGGAGGGTGCTGGTGCCTGTGTACAGCAGGATGCCGCCCTGCCAGCTACGGCCAGCCTGCTCGGCCAATCGTGCCAGCCCGCGAGCGTCGCGTCCCTGTATGGAGGCGGACTTTTTCACTTCCACCCCCCAGAGGCGGTCTTCCTGCTCAATGACCAGATCCACTTCGAGCTGATCCTTGTCGCGGTAATGGGAGAAGCGCAGTTCGCTGTCACACCAGCCGGACTGGCAGATCAGTTGCTGTACGACAAAGCTCTCTAGCATCCCGCCAAAGGCGTTGTCGGGCTTGTTCCAATCGGCTGCCTTCAGGCCAGTGAGTGCGCTACCCAGGCCTGAGTCGATGATGTGGATCTTGGGGGCCTTGATCAGTCGTTTGGCTGCATTGCGGTGCCATGCCGGCAGCGTGCGTACCAGGAACAACCGCTCCAGCACTGACAGGTAGCGACTGATAGTGTCGCGCTGCAGACCGATGTCCTGCATCAGATTGCTGATGTTGATTAGGTTGCCGGTGCGCAGGGCGATGAGTTGGAGCAGGCGCAGTAGCTCATCTCCGTCGCGGATGTTGGCGATGTCCTGCACATCTCGCTGAATGATGGCATTCAGGTATTGGCGGTACCACTGGCGTGCACGCGCCTCCGTTCTGGTGTTTGGTTCGGGGTAGCCGCCGCCTACGACTGCTTCGGCAATGCCGGCAACAGGGGGCTGGACGCCCGTGATGGCGGGTTTGATCTGGTTGGCCAGCAGGGCTTCCAGGAGCGAGAAGTCGCTGTGGTGTTTTTCCTGCTCCGACAGCGGGTTGAGATAGATCACCTCCATCCGTCCTGCGAGCGACTCCTGTACGTTGGGCAACAGCAGCAGATTGGCCGACCCGGTCAGAATGAAGCGACCAGGGCGACGATCATTGTCGACCGAGAGTTTGATCGCTGTCAGCAACTCGGGAACGCGTTGTACTTCATCGAGTATCACCCGGTCCGGAAGGCCTGCCACAAAACCCAGTGGGTCATAGCGGGCGGCAGCCAGCATTGTGTTGTCGTCGAAGGAAACGTAGGTGCGTCCTGGCTCCAGCTGGCGAGCTAGGGTGGTTTTGCCGACCTGGCGTGGGCCAAGGATGCACACGACAGGCGTGTCGCTGAGGGCATCGAGCACCTGTTGCTGCAGATAACGAGGGTGAAGGGTCGTAGTCACAGGGCTACCTGATCGGTATGGGTTCAATGGGCGCAGTGTAGGATCGGTGCTTTTGACCGTCTACCTTCATGGTTGTTGATCGACTATTTTAATATTTATATTCCGTCCAAATTAATGATTCGACTGCGTCTATCTTTTATTTTCGCGGTTTGGGTTCGATGTGGTGGGGCTTCAGTAGGGCCTTTCTGCTGTGCTCATTGAGTGCATTCCCCGCCGGGGTGATGAGCGCCCAAAGGGGACGGCTAGCCCCATAAGTTGTTGCAGATCCGCTTTACGGCGGCGTCGGCTGCTCGACGATCAAATAGGTCGGGATCGAACGTACCTCCCGCCCACTCAAGTGAGCGGCGGCCTTCTTCACTGCTTGGCTGCTGGATGCTGTCCAGGAAGTGCTGATAGCCCGGCACTCCGCCGACATCCTCAGGTGGGCAGGCGCGGGCGCCATCGAGTACCTCGCACCAGCTGCCTGTGAAGTCGCTGAGCTCAATGGCCTCCACAGCAATCACGTGCTGCCAGCTATCACCGAAGTCGTAGAGATAGCGCAGGCGGTCCGCTTCTTTCAACACGCGTCGCAGTTTGGTTTTGCGGTCATCCAGCGCGTCGTCATGCATGTCCATGAATTCAGCATCCAACGGCATGAAGCGCCTGATGCCATCGCTGCGACGTCGTGCAGATGGCTGCTATGCCAGCCAAAGGCAGCTTGGATGAAATGGTGCAGCTTGCGCAGCGTGCAGTCGCCGGTCACGCGGAGGCGCCGCCATATCGGTGGGTTGAAGTGAAGCGGTTCCAGTTGGATATGCAGGGTGTACAGCAAGGGTTGGGTGGCCATGTGAATTGCGTCAGTTCAGTTGTGCTGCCAGGGTTGTAGACCATCTAGAGGGCGTGCACGATCTTCAGGGTTGCATAGCTGATGCCGATTCTTCGCAGCAACTTGGTGCTGGCATGTAGAGTGGTCTACTGGAAGATCTGGCCTTTGCCCGTCAGCAGAATTTTGCTTGGCTCCCTGGATATTGATCTCCAGGTGAGGATCGCTGCCCTGGCCGATGATCGTCATGCTCTTGTTGGCAAAGTCTTCCAGCAAGAGAAGAGGGCTTGCGACATCTCATGCACTTCAATTTTGTTAAGGCTGTTCATCAGGGTCGGCTCCCTGTTCATTGGATGAATCTGTCTCGTTGGCAGGAGATGCACAATCCTGCTGTCGCTGAAGAAAAGACAGGCGCTGGTCGAAGGTTAAATCGGCATTTGTTTTAGCATTCTGAGAATTAATTTGGTCGCTGGGGGTTGAGTCAGTATCGACCTTGTCTTTTACTGCTTTCTTGTATGACAAAAAAGCATCCTTTACTAAGCCTTTCTTGCTCAGGGAGTTGTCAATAAAGTTGTCGGCCATAAAAGAAAAGAGCGGGTATTTTTTATTGATATATGATTGAAGTCTCTGCTCGCAGTCTCGGATTACATCTTCTTTAGATTTCCAAGTCGAGCCTTCTTTGATGGGGCCTGATTGTATGTATCTAAAGAGCTCGATGTAGGCATCTTCTCTTATGGCTTTTCCAGCCTCTCCACCTTTAATGCGGCCGTTGTAGGGCGCATTTATAGTTTCCATGCATGCGCGCCACCCATCAAATCGACCAAGCTCATGTGCCGATCTCATGGCAAGTAATCCAGCGGCACCATGATTGCCTTTATAGTACTCCTGCTCTGCTCCAATATGGTAAAGCATTGCATAGAAAAAACGCTCTTTTAACTCGGTGCTTCCGGATTGACGAAAATCAGCGGTCCAGCAGCGAATAATTTTTTTCTCATCAATAATTCCGTCTTCTTTGAAAAGCTTTCTGCACTCCCTTTCAAAATGAGAAAAAATATCCTCCCGCCAATAGTTGTTAAAAACATTACGCAACTCAATCGCAATCTGTTTAAGCCCAGCGTTGAGTCCGAGCGACTTTATTGAGTTTATAGGCTCGTAAGCATACATGCGGATAACCTCGGTTTGGCATGCTGAAAAAGTTATTAAAGAAAAAGCCAGAGGCAGCGAGTGCATGGCTTTGGGTCAATATAGTGCTGCGGTCTGGATAAATCAATTTAGAAGTATGATCTTTGCCTTGCCTTCAGTAATGATTCGTATCAGTCTGTCATTTTCAAGCTTATCGTAAATCAGCTCTAAGTATTTTGGGTCTCCCCTCAGTCCGGAAGGGCAGTGTCGGCCAATATATGTTCTGTCAAATCTTCTGGAGCTGTCTTCATCATATTTCGACCTTAGCCATGCGTGCAGCTCACTTGCATCATTTTCCAGTTTCGCTTCTGGACTAAACATTCTTTCGAATTGACGAGAGAACCAATATCCCAGCTCGATTGAAGCCCGCATGGTGGTTTCAGAAACGTCGCCTTCGCGTCCTTCAAATACGTGAAAATTTACTGCAAGCCTAAGCATAACTTCCGCAAGCTTTGAAGCATGATCTGGTGCCCAAGCATAACGCCCACCTTCCAGCATTTGTTTTTCTATTTCATTCCGGGTTTCTATCCATATTGCGGTAGCTCGATCTGACAAGCGAATTTCTTCACGGGCAAAATTGCCGCGAGAGAATTTTTCTACATAGGATTTATAAAGCTCAACGGTCCTAGCTCTAAACCGTTCGCAAGCCGACCAGGTCTGCTCAGCCCCATCAAAAATTCTAGTACCTTGCGTGCTTTTAGAGTTGATAAATAAGCACCTTGCAAAAAAACCAGTCCCCCTTGCGGCCTCGCCCCGTTTGTTTTCGAAACTTTTCAGGGCGGATGGCTGAATCATTAAGCAAAGAGAAACCCTTACATCCGACAGGTAGTATGATTCTCGAGAGGCTCGCTCAACCCTTACGCCATCGCCACCCATAATTGCATTTAATTTGTCGAAGTGGTGGAAAGCGCTGCTATTCATTATTCCTGATGCCTCGCTCGATATCCATCCAGCGGACTGTAATCCACCATTCATATTTCCATACAGGGCTGGCTCTGTGGTGTCCTCGTAAAGAAAGCCGAGCTTCATCGGTTCTTTTGGTTCTTTTAAATAATGATCGGATATGACCTCTATTATGTCGTCAGTATTTGCGCCGTCTTTTACTAAGCTTCTTAGCTCGGATTTATGGGCTTTTAAAATTTCCGACCATATTGCGTGCGCGTGTTTAAATTTCTTTAATTCCAAATCTCTATTGGCTAGAATTTCTTTTTGATAATTAAATAAGCCCCCTCCCATTTTATTTAAATACGGCGTTTTGCCCACTCCGGAACCGGCACTCACTATCAGCGGTAGTGATGTTGGGCATATCTGTCCAAGTGGTGACCGTGCATCGTGTAGTCCTTGAACAGACAATGATATAAAGGAAATCGCTGTGCCAAGTGCTAGATCTTTTGGGTTTTTAATATTTCTGAAGCACTCATCAATTGCCTCTGAAGTAATTTCAAAGGGTAGAGCCGGTATTGGGTCATCAATCAAGTGCCTATTGCTTGCCTCTTTTGGTCCGAGTGGATGATGGTCCCAGGACGGCTGGGGTGCGGCCCTCTTATAGTCGATCATCGAGCCTCCATTTTTTTCATCTCAACAAATTTAACGACCTCGCGTAGATCCCAGCCCACTGCGTAGCCTCCAATTTTGAATGGTTTTGGAAAGTCGGGATCGAACCACTTTGATTTCGGATCAACCCTCGAGTAAATCGTTGACCTGCTTATTCCAAGCATGTCTTGCAATCGCTTCACGCGAATGACCCTCAGTTCCTCGTCGTCAAATTTTTCTTTCATAGGGCGTCTCCTCAAGAAGCCCTAAGTTATCTATTTGGCGATCAAGAATTAGTGCGAGCGCTGAACGTTATTTATTTTTAAGCGGTAGGCTTGATTTTCTGTCTGGATTCTGGTTTGCATCTGGGTGTGTCGTTGCATGTGATGGATTAGTCTCGGGGTCTTGGGTTAATCGCGCGTGAAATGCCCCTATGGCCTCAGCCGAGTCGGCTGGCTAAGTGCTTGCGCGTTTAGGTCGATATCACGCGTTGGGGGGGGGTACCGACAAGCCATTACTAAATTGGTCAGTGCGCGTCCGGCGTAACTTTTAGAGGGGAGGGCATCAGTCAGTGCTCTGTCGCGTGAGGAGCGTTAATGCCTGAGTGCAAAATCACCTGGATGCTCACCACAGAGTGGCCGCAGGAAAGCACCTTGGTTGGCTCCGCTGGTACGAGCGTTGCGCCAGAAATCCAACTGTCAACATGGCTGTTGTCGTCGTCACAGATACTGTTTTTTATAGCGCCACCCCCAGCTACCTGCTTCCTCAGCTTCTTATGAAGCTGAGGAAGCAAGTAGCTGGCAGTCATTCACTTAATGAAATTTCAATTCGTCATTTTTTTGACAACACATAACTGCCATGACATCAGCACCAAGGAGGTTCGTTCCATGTCATTGCAGTGCCCCCGCTGTCACTCCCCCAAAGTCGCTTCTTTCCATCACGCCATGAAAGCCGGCGCAGCCATCGGCGCTGTCGGTGGCCTCGCACGTGGTATCAGTGCTGCTCTGGCAGGCGGCAAGGCCGGTGCAGCACTCGGCCTAATCGCCGGCCCTGTCGGTATCACACTTGGCTCGGTATCCGGCGCCATTCTCGGCGGCCTGGCCGGAAGCGTCGGCGGCTGTGCGATCGGTGCTCAACTCGGCGAGTCGCTCGACCGTCACGTCCTGGCTCACAATCTCTGCCTGCTCTGCGGTCACCGCTTCAACCTGCCGACCTGATTCGGCTGCCTTCATCTCTCATTCGTCTCTGATTGCCGGTGCTGCGCCATGCGCGGCGCTTTATGCCGGCCTGCACCCAAAGGAAATTCGTCATGGCTCATCAAATCGAACAAATGGCGTACGTTGGCGCTACTCCGTGGCACGGCCTGGGCAACAACCTGCCACAGAAACAGCCCATCGAAGTCTGGCAACGCGAAGCCGGCATGGACTGGCAGATCCTGGAAAGCCCAGTGCACTTCAAGTCGGACGCCATCGGCCATCTGGGCGCGATCCACTCCTTCCCCGAACAGAAGGTGCTCTACCGTTCGGATACCAAGGCACCGCTGTCGGTGGTCTCGCAGCGTTATCACACCGTTCAGCCGCGCGAGGTGCTGGAGTTCTACCGAGATCTGACCGAGGTCTCAGGCTACGAGTTGGAAACCGCTGGCGTTCTTAAGGGCGGGCGCAAGTTCTGGGCGCTGGCACGTACCGGCCAGGGCGCTGCGATCAAAGGTAACGACCAGGTGAATGGCTATCTGCTGTTGGCCACTTCCTGCGACGGCACTCTGGCCACCACAGCAACGCCCACCACCATCCGCGTGGTCTGCAACAACACGCTGACCATCGCTTTGGACGGCACCAGCCGTGCGATCAAGGTGCCGCACAGCACCCGTTTCGATGGCGATCTGGTCAAGAAGCAGCTGGGTATCGCCATCTCGCAGTGGGATGACTTCATGTACCGCATGCGCCACCTGGCTGAACGCAAAGTGCAGTGGCATGAGGCGCTGGGCTTCTTTATGAACGTGATGTGCGACACCGGCCCGACCGGTGCTCTGCCGGAGCAACTGCCTAACGAACGCGCTCTGCGCAAAGTGCAGGAGCTGTACGAAGGTCGTGGTCGCGGCAGCCAGCTGGACTCGGCACGTGGCACCGCCTGGGGTCTGCTCAATGCCGTGACCGAGTACGTCGATCACGAGCGCCGGGCACGCAGCACGGAGTACCGCCTCGACTCTGCCTGGTTCGGCCAGGGCGCACAGATCAAGCAACGCGCTCTCGATACTGCCCTGCAACTGGTCGCCTGAACTTATACCTACTCCACCCCATAACGCCCGACCCGCTTTGTTGCAGATCGGGCGTTTCTATTTCTGCAAGGTGAACGCTATGAAAGCTACTTCATTGAATCGCAGCATCAGCAAAACCCGTCCGGCTCTGCGCCTGGTCAGCACCAAGGAGCTGCCGCGCGAGGACTGGCTACAGATACGTAAGCAAGGCATCGGCAGCTCGGATGCAGCTGCGGCCGTTGGCCTCAACCCTTACAAGTCGCAGCTGGAGCTCTGGCTGGAAAAGACCGGTCGTGATGGTGGCCTGCCGAAGGCTGATCCGCACGATGAGGAAAGCCCGATGTACTGGGGCAACGTCCTGGAGCCCATCGTGGCCTGGCATTACAGCAAGCGCACCAAGAACAAGGTACGTCGCATCAATGCCGTGCTGCAGCACCCGGATCCGGAGCTGCCCTGGATGCTGGCCAACATCGACCGCGAGGTGATCGGGGTCGACGATGTGCAGATCCTCGAATGCAAGACAGCCGGCATAAACGGGGCACGCCTCTGGAAAGAGGGCGTGCCTGAGTATGTGCAGCTGCAGGTGATGCACCAGCTCGCCGTAACCGGCAAGCAGGCGGCGGATGTGGCGGTACTTCTGGGTGGCCAGACACTGGAGATCCACCGCATCGAGCGGGACGAGCAGATGATCGCTCGCCTGATCGAGCTGGAGCGTAAGTTCTGGCACTACGTGGAGACTGATACGCCGCCTCCTGCTGATGGCACAGCTTCCGCTGAATCAGCCCTGCGCTGCCTCTACCCGGAGGACAACGGCCGGGTCGTCGACTTCAGCGGACAGGCCGGACTGGCCGCAGCCTTTATTGAATTGAAGGCCGTTCGCCAGTCGATTGCCGACAAGGAAAAGCGTGAGGCCGAGCTCAAGCAGATGCTGCAGCAGGCCATGGGCGAGGCCAGCCGTGCGGAGTTTTCCAGCGGCTACGTCAGCTGGCGCAAGGCCAAGGACAGCATCGGTCTCGATGTCGCTCAGTTGCTTAAGGACAAGCCCTACCTGCAGGCCAAGTACCCACTGCTGAAACATGGTGCTCGACGCTTCCTCGTCGGCTGAAACCCAACTCCTCCAACTCTTCCATCCCCTTGGCCAGTCCATGCAGTGACCGCTGCATGGCTGGCCTTTTTTCATTTCTAGGAGACACACCATGCTCAAAGGTCTGGCTATCACTCCGCCGGTACTCGGGCGGATTTCCATCGGCAAGGTCATCGAGAAGAACGGCAAGCGACTTCCGGAGAAGGATGACCAATTCACCATCACGTCCCAGGTGCAGGGAAAGGACGGATGGCTGCTGCACCCGCTCAATGACGAGCTGCGTCAGGGCAAGGACGACAAGCTGCGCAGCATTCCGGTACGCCTTCTGTTCAACGAGCCGGAGCTGAATTTCCGCGCTGACTACACGCTGTTTGACCGGCAGTCCGGACGTCCGATCTGCGTCGGCAATGGCGAGTCTTGCAGGCGGGTTACCCAAGACGGTCTGCAGTCGCTGCCATGCCCGTCGCCGGATGCCTGCCCACTGGCCAAAGGCGGTGCCTGCAAACCCTATGGTCGGCTGAATGTGCTGATAGGTGATGACGATCCGCTAGGCAGCTTTGTGTTTCGCACCACCGGCTTCAACAGCATCCGCACCCTCGCTGCACGACTGCATTACTTCCAGGCCATATCAGGCAACCGCCTGGCATGCCTGCCGCTGGAACTGCGGCTGCGTGGCAAGTCAACTCGCCAGAGCCATGGCACACCGATCTTCTACGCCGATCTGACGGTACGCAGCGGCATGGACATGGCTGAAGCACTGGTGACAGCCAGCGAACTCGATTCGCGACGGCTGGCTGCGGGCTTCGATCAAGCGGCTTTGGACGAGGCAGCAAGACGTGGCTTCGGCAATGGTGCCTTCGAGGACAGCGAGGAGGATGCCAGCGCCATCGTGGAAGAGTTCTACCCCGAGGGTGAAGCACCAGCTGCAGTGATTTCATCTCACCCCAGCCCCAGCAAATCCAGCCTGGCTGAAAAGCTTGATGCACAGGCTGCTCGTCAAACCCCACCCACAGACCGAGACCAAGGAGGCCGCCATGCGCCTGCACAAGCTGAAAGCCAGTGACACGACCGGCACCTACCTGGTCGAGTCGCCGGTGACGGAAAACGACATCCTGCTGATGGCCAAGCAACTGGCCAGCCTGCGTCTGCGCAAAGGCCGTGAACTGACTTCACCGAAGGAAGTGTTCAGCCACCTGCAAGCACTGCTGGCCGGATACGAGCATGAGGTGTTCGCACTGCTCATGCTCGATAGCAGGCACCGGGTGATCGCATTTGAGGAGGTGTTTCGAGGGACCCTAGACAGCGCCAGCGTCTACCCACGGGAAGTCGTGAAGATCGCCTTGGAACACAACGCAGCCGCAATCATCCTGGTGCACAACCACCCCTCAGGTGATCCCGAGCCCAGCCAGGCGGATCGCAATCTCACCACGAAACTGCAGGACGCACTGAATCTGGTCGGAGTCAGAACGCTCGATCACGTTGTGGTAGGCCTGGAGGATTGTGTGTCGCTGGCTGAGCGCGGCTACCTATAAGGAGGTGCCAATGAAACTGCTGTTAAGGACTCTTGCCTCGGCATTCATGTTTGCCGGTATCTTGGCCGGTTGTCTGGCGATATTGCTGCTGGTGATTCTGATGGTGCGGTTTCCAGCATTGTTGATTGCTTTGGTGCTGGCGTGCTGGATCTACCGGAAGCAGAAAGTAAGAATGAACCCTTGAGCGTTGAGCCAGCGTGGGTAGTCGAAAGACTGCCTGCAATGGCTCTCACTTTTTCTTTTGCCCTGGTAGCTAACGCTTACCTGCTGCCTTGTAAGCTGTACTTCGTTCACGCTTGCTCACTGCGACCACCATCACAACCACCCGATCATCTTCGACCCGATATACCAATCGATAGCTTGCTGTTCGGAGCTTGATCTTGTAGTGCCCAGGCAGATCCCTGAGGGCATCAGCCTGTACCTTTGGTGCTTCCAGCCGCTCACCCAGTTTTTTCTTTGCCTGCTCACGCACCGTATGACCCAGCTTCTCCCATTCCTTCAGCGCTGAGGGCAGGAATTCGAGCTTATAGGTCATCCAGGTTTACCGGCACACCCTTCTCACCGGAGCGTACGTTAACGACATCGATCAGATCCAGATCGTCCAGACGTTCCAGCATCTGCTCGTACAGCTCGGCGGGCACCATGTACCCCATCACGCGGTTATGATTGAGAACGGCGACCGGCATGCCCCCAGCACCAGCCATGACGCCAGTGGGGTTTTTCTTCAGCTCAGAAACGCTCACGGCAACGTCAGCCAAAACACTCTGCATACCATAGCTCCTTTTTTAGGTCTTTATTTTGGTCTTAAGGTGCATAGCATAGCAAGGCATCCCCATGAGCAATCTTCCGAATGGCAGGAGGATGCGTCCAGTTTTGAGCATCCGCCAATCTGACAGCACCGATAGCCCTTAGGCCTTTCATCCAGCTGTGAGTCTATGGGGATTGTGCTGACCGCTTGCTACCCCCGACTGGTATCGAAACTCCGCTGACGGTCACCAAAATACTTGGTCGCTTTCTTACACAGGTAGCTGGCTCGGAAGAACAGTTCATGGAGCTCATCAACCTTATCTCGACGGATTTCTCGATTGATAAAGTACTCAGGGTTCGGTGGTCTGTTAACCAACCCCCCAACCTGATCGATTGATAATCCAAGTACACTTGCCCAAGACTCTTCAATTCGTCTGAACATATTGATCTTTTCCGATCGTAATAAGCCTAATTTGTAGTATGCGTCGCGATTTAAAAGAATCAACAGATGATAGTGCAGTCTACCTCCCTGGCCGATCTCTCTCGACCAGACGTACCGCACTTTGCAACCACGTGAGTAGCCGCGCTCAGCCACCCGATTCTGGTGGTACTTGATCTTTTTTGTAAATGACTCAAAGAACTTGGTTATGACCTTGTTCGTGTATGCATAGTCAGGTAGTTTAATTTTTTTAGGTACGTAAAGATCCACTCTGAAAGCCAGGATCCTCGAGTAATCAGTCAGAGCCAAGTCGATAGTATGCTTGAGGGCGGAGAGGCTCTCTCGAATGAAAGGCCCCTTGTCACGCATTAGTTGGAAGCCTTCAAACGTGTCATCGTAGTGCAGGTGGAGGTTTTTATTATCAGGGTGTCTGAGTGGGTGGTGCGGTAAGGTATTAGTGTCGTTGAGCATGGTCATGAGCTCTATGGTTTAACTCATACTCAATAGGTGATTATTAATTTAAAAAATTCAATGGGCTGGATTGAGATTGGTCAATTGTGTTGTTGGGTTTTGGTGTTGTAAGGGGTTATTAATAAACATAATACTTGTGCCGCAATGTGTGGTGTATGAATTACGCGGCATTGCCTTATGTTTTTAATGTAAAGTAAAAGTATTTTCATGATTTTAACTCCGAGTGTGGTTTCGGAATTAAATTATCTGCGCTAAGAGCTTTTTGGGGTTGGGGTGTCCTTGTAAGGCTAAGTATTAGCTACGTAGTATGGACAACTTTTCCCAGGTATTGACCAAGAGCTAACCAAGCTTCTGCCATTTCCTTGCTATAGCTGTGGCGTTGGTAGATTCGTTTAACTTTATTTTCCTCGGTATGGTTGAGGCAGCGCTCCGCCACTTCTGGTAATACGCCGAGCGCCGTCATGATCGTGGCCCCAGTTCGCCTAAGATCATGAGGAGTCCACTTTCCACCAGGGAGTAGCAGCGCCTGAGCATTCGCGCTTCTATTGCTCAGAGTCCCCTGGCCATGCATGCGTTGCCGATCACCAAGTTGTTTGGTTACTGTCTTTGAACAGACTGGTCCGCTGTTTTGGACGTTGGGATAGCACCACTCACTAGCAGTAGTGAATGCCCTGACTCTTTTGAACTGTTTGATGGCGAAAGGTGAGAGGGTTATGTTGTGGGCCTTGCCATTCTTGCTGTGATCGGCGGGAATGTGCCAGTTTGCTTTTTCAAGATCGACGTTTTCCCATCGTGCGTTCAGCAGCTCACCAATGCGGCAGCAGGTCGATAAAGCAATCCAGATTGCAGCCTCTGAGGATGGAAGCAGGCCAGCCTCAGGGGCGAGCTTTGCTAATGTGCGGATTTCCTCTTCGCTCAAAACGCGATCACGCTCGACCTCTTTGCCGCCTATCTTGGCTTTGCGAATGCTCGAAGTGGGGTCGTGATCAATTAGGTCACGATCTACGGCGAACCTGAACATTTGTCGCATCAGACTGAAAATCATCTTCGCCATGCGATTAACGCCACGCGAGAGCAACGCATCAGTAACTTCTGTGATGTGACCTTTTTTCACGTCTTCGACTGCCAGCTTGCCGAGATAAGGCAAGACATCCTTTTCGAACATTCGGCGAACTTCTGCGCCGCCATCCTTGCGGTTGATTAAGTCGACCTTGGCCCAGTGCTCGAACAAATGCTGGACGGTTTTTCTGGCTGCTTGTCGGGATTTGGCTTCCTCCAGTGCTGCTTGCTCCGCAGCAATCCGTGCAAGCTCGGCGTCGCGCGCTGCCACACGAGCAGCTTCCTCGGCTTCCAGATGCTCCTTCAAATCCCTGACTCCAGACTTATGGAGTCCTGCAAGCTCCTTCGCTCGCTGTCCTGCCTCTGCCAGGGTCATTGTGCCTTCGCTACCATCGCGGCTGTAGGTACCTATAGGGAAGGTGATGCGTTCACTGCTGCTATTTGTGTAGCGGAAATAAAAGAGTCGCTCGCCGCTGGGGGTTATTCGAGCTACCAGACTGCCATGCCCCCAGATGGCGACTTCGCTGAGCCACTTGTCGCTTGCGCCAGGTTTAGCCGTCATCTGGCGGTCTGTAATCTTGGCCATTCGCTCAGTTTTCCCGTTGCCAATTGGTTGCCAATTGAGATTCTCTGGTTGCCAATTCGTTGCCAATTGAGATTGGCTTTGACTGAATCGCTTCGAGCTATTTTGGACGATAAATTGGCTGCGGGCCAGTAGATTCAAGGGTTTAGAGAGGGAGGCTTGGATTGGCCTGGACAAGCTCGGAAGGGTTATTACCTGTATGGGGTGCAAGGGGTAGAGTGTTCGAATCACTCCGTCCCGACCAAAATCCATAAAAAATCCAACCACTTTCTAGTGGTTGGATTTTTTATGGGCTGGATATTTTCTGTTCTTCGAATCTTTCCTGCTTTTTATCCCGCCAAAGATCGGTAGCTTTAACGAGACTCTTTCATCGAGTCATGCACGTCATGATTCTCTTGCGATTGGGTGCCAGCCATTGCAGCCTGGGGGACGGCTGTGGCCCAGGGAGTGAAAATCCTCCTGGACGCTGTCCTGTTCGGCGAGATCCTCGACGCTGCCGACCTGCCCGCTGGTGTGTTCAACCTGATGAGCGGCGGCGCTAGCGGGCCGCGGGAGTGGAGGGAGCACCCACAACAGTCATAGCCGTTTCTGCATACTCACGGCGCAGGCGCGATACCAACTCCGACACCGGGGGAACATCGTCAATCAGATCGACGCCCTGGCCGGCGCTCCAGATGTCCCGCCATGCCTTCAGGCCATTCGGCAGGTTTGGAGTGCGCGGGGCGCGTAGTGGTGGCAGGTCGTCCGGGTCAAGCCCAACTCGGGTGATGGCGCCTTTCAGGAATGTAGCAACGACTCCGGATAGTCGGTCAGTCACCACGACATCCGACATCCGTTGCGACACCAGTAGAGACTTGTAGTCTTCGCCGGCCAGCGACTCTCGCGTCGCCGCGAAGCGGGTGCCCATATAGGCGAAGTCCGCTCCCAGTACTTCTGCGGCATGGATCCCCCGGCCATCGGAAATGGTCCCAGCCAGCAGCACGCCGCCATCCCATATCTTGCGGATGGCCGGTACCAGTGCGAAAGGATTGGCTATTCCGGTATGCCCGCCGGCGCCAGCCGTAAGCACGATCAGCCCGTCCACACCCGCGTCCATGGCCTTATGCGCATGTCGTAAGGTCGCTACGTCGTGGAAGACCAGGCCGCCATAGCGCTGGACCCGCTCGACCACATCGCCTGGTGCGCCAAAGCTGGTAATCACGATAGGGGGGGCGAAGCGCTGGATCAGCTCGAGAGTTGCCTGAAAGCGAGCGGAGTGCACATCCTGCACCACCAGGTTCAATGCCCAGGGTGCGAACCGGTGATCTCCCGTTTGGCGGGCGAGGGTGGCTTCGCGCTCGATGTGCTCCAGCCACGAACTGAGTTGTTCGACGCTTCGCGCATTGCCCGCCGGCAGGCTGCCGACCACCCCGGCGCGGCAGCAGGCGAGCAGCAATTCGGTACCCGAAACGAGGAACATCGGTGCCGCCACCACGGGCAGCGCCAGCTTGGATTTGAGGGCCTTGATCCGTGCCGTGCTCATGTCGTGCCTCAAAAAAACCACAGGCCACTGACGTGGCCTGTGGATGCCGCGAAGCTGGAGTCGCTGGCCGACATTTCAGCTCGTCCGGGCATCGCCAGCATTGGGATGCCGCCCGAATCGGGCGGCGTTCGTCGACTCTATCGCTCGTGCCGGCTCAAGTGGTGCTCAAGGCGCCCCACGAGGAGGGTCGCCGGGATGCAGACTGCTGCGTACATGAGGCCGGTCAGGACCATCACCGACATGTAGTTGAAGGTGTTGGAGCCGATCTCGTTCGCCACGCCCACCAGTTCGGGCAGGGCGATGGTGAAGCACAACGATGTGGTCTGCAGAATCACCAGGGCGAAGCCCAGCAGCGGTGGAATGGCGATCCGCAGGCCCTGGGGCAGGATGACGATACGCAGGGTATCGAGGTAGCTCAGGCCGATGGTGGTGGCAGCCTCCTGCTGTCCTTTGGGGACCGCATTCAGGCCAGCACGGATGATCTCGCTGGTGTACGAGCCGGTACACCAGGCCAGCGCGATGATCGACGCGGTGAAGGAGGAAAGTGTGAGTCCGGCCTGAGGTAGTCCGAAATAGAAGAACTGCAGCAGGATCAGCACCGGGCCGCCACGGCCTACCTCGATCAGGCACAGAACGAGGGCTCGAGTGGCTTTCGAGCGGGCGCCGACCGTCAGCGCGAAAAACAGCCCCAGGGGAATACCCACCAGGATGCTGACGCCCGCTACCTTCAGGCTGAGAAGGTAGCCGTCGACCAATTGCGGGAACCATTCGACCCACATGAGCAGCATCTCTTTCATCTTTCCACCTTCGCACGCAGTTTGATGTCCAGCCTGCGACTGGCCCACGCCATCAGGAAGCTCATCAGGAAGTAGAGGACGGCGGCCATCGCGTAAATGCTCAAGCCTTTGAAGGTTTGCTGGGATATGTAGTACGAGACCTGCGCCAGCTCCGGCACGCCGATCGCCGATGCCACGGCGGTGTCCTTCAGCAGGCCGATGCAGTAGGTAGCTGCGGAGGGCAGGGAGATGCGGAAGACCTGCGGGATGATCACGTCCCAGTACTTCTGCCGGAAGTTAAGGCCAAGCACCGCCGAGGCTTCGAACTGGCCTTTGGGTACTGCCGTCAGGGCGCCCCGGTAGACTTCGGCGAGGTTGGCCGCTGTGATCAACCCCAGGCCGATCACAGCGGCCACGAATGGATCGAGCTGAAAAACATGCTCGCTGAAGGCGAAGAAAATGAAGAACAGCCAGACGATGGGCGGGATGCTGCGAAAGGTCAGGATCAACGCAGCCGCCAGGTTCTTCAGAATACGGTTGCGCGATACCCGCAGGGTGCAGATCGGTACCGCCAGGATTGCCCCGAGCACGAATGAGCCGGCGGTCAGCGCGATCGTCCAGGGCAGGCCCTTGAGAATTGCGATAAAGATGTCGGTGTAGTTCATCAGCGATCTCGCACGGCTGTGAGAAATTGTCTGACCCGCGCATTCTGCGGGTTGCGCATCACCTCACTGCTCTTGCCCTGTTCGATGATGACGCCGTCTGCCATCACTACTACCCGGTCGGAGACGTTCTCTGCGAAGCGCATCTCATGGGTCACCACGATCATGGTCATACCCTCGTCGGCGAGCTCGCGCATCACCGCCAGCACTTCCAGGCCGACTTCCGGGTCGAGCGCGGATGTCGGCTCGTCGAACAGCATGATCTGCGGGTCCAGGGCAAGGGCGCGGGAAATCGCGATTCGCTGTTGCTGACCACCCGAGCAGCGCGAGGGGTACATCGACGCCTTGTTTGCCAGACCTACGCGGGCCAGCAACTGCATCGAGCGTTCGTCGGCCTCGGCCTTGCTGCGCTTGAGTACGCGGCGTTGCGCCAGGCTGACGTTCTCCAGCACAGTCAGATGCGGGAACAGATTGAACGACTGGAAGACCATGCCCAGCTTCTTGTGCAACTGGGCCAATTGCTGCTTGGTGACCGGGGCCTTGGCATCAATGGTCAGGCCGTCGACGGTTATCTTGCCCTCCGTCGGTGGTTCCAACTGGTTGATACAGCGCAACAGCGTACTCTTGCCCGAGCCGCTGGGACCGATGATCGCGACCACCTCGCCGGCGGACATCTCGAAGTTGATGTTGTCCAGAACCTTGATTGCGCCAAAGCTCTTTCCTACTCCTTCAAGACGCAGTATGGGCTTGGCATCAAGCGCCACTACTTGGCTTTGCGGATCTGCTTTGGGGAGGACTTTGTTCATATTGTTCTAACACCCGTTGAAGTAAGCATCTGGCACCTGGAGTTGCGCTAGCGAGGCAGCCTGGAGCGGGACGGTGCGATCCTCGGGACAACGATTCCGAGAGGCCTTCCTGGCATTTTCGCCTCGTATGTTTCGTCACCAGGAGGGTGATTAGACTCATGGGTACTAAAAAATGACCGTTGGGTTATTATGCACTCCGGTCCCACGGTGTCAAGCGGCGAGTGGCCATTCTTGGAATGGCTGAAAGCCTTGCAGCACTAGGCTTTCAGCAATATTTTCCGACTCCGGGGAAGATTGCTTGATGGATGGAGGTCGTTCATGCGCCTCCCTGTGAGCCAGTATCGGCCTGCCTGCCCTGGTCGATGTCGTGGTATTGATCGCGCAGCGGAGTGCCCGCACAGCGAATACTTCCCCTCCCACGGCTGTCAGGCAGGCGTAGCTGATTGGCAGATTTGCGCTTGAAAAATTGGGCGCTATCGCTGGCGTCCGAACCCTGCGAAGTGGTTCTACAAGGTTGCGAAGAGCTTGCGGTACAGCTCCGGGCGGCGGTCCGTCAGTTGGCGTACTTCGCCTTTCTCCCGGGACATGCGAAGGGTCTCCAGATCCAGGCTTGCGTGCAGCAGGCCTTCGTCGGCGAAATCCGAGCGGGCGAGGGTGCCATCCTCGATTTTGAAGCGGTTATCGATCGGGCATGCCACGAAGGCCTGGCCGCTGCAGCTCACCGGGTAGTCCCTGGGAATGCCCAGATTGCCGACCAGCGTTGAGACGCAGACGAACATCTGGTTCTCCAGCGCGCGCGCGTGCGCCGAGTGCCATACTCGCCAGGTGCCGCGCTGGTCGGTCAGAGAGGGTACGAACAGGACCTCTATCCCCTGCGCCGCCAGGTACTGTGTCAGCTCGGGAAACTGCACGTCGTAGCAGACTAAGAGGCCGCATTTCACTCCGTCGATTTCGAAGGCCAGCAGGGAGTCGCCCGGCGTGGTCCGGATGGCCTTTTCGCCGCGTGTCATGTGCAGTTTGTCTTGGCGCAGTTCGGTACCGTCCGGGGCGAACACGAAGGCACTGTTGACGCCTACGCCCTGTTCTTCGTGCCAGTAAGTGGCGCCGACGATGTGAATGTCGTATTGCCCTGCCAGGGCTGACATCAGGGCCTTGAACTCGTCGAACAATGGCGTCAGAACCTTGCGGTAGAAGGCCGCCACACCGGCGTTGTCCACGTTAGCCGCATCGGCGTCGGTCCAGAGCAGTCCCATCGGCAGGAATTCGGGCAGCAGCACGGCCTGGCTGCCGGCGTTGGCCGCTTCGGCGACGAAGCCTTCGACATGGGCGGCGAATTCGTGGAATGCGCTGTAGTGGCGAATGCGGAAGACGGCGATGGATACGTTCAGCTTGTTGTTCATTGGTTGCCGCTCTCCCACAGCGTCTTCAACGCTTTCTTGTCGATCTTGCCGGTGTTGCCCAAGGGCATCTCGTCGATCCGCAGGTATTCGCAAGGCAGTTTGAACTGCGCCAGGCGTTGGCTCGCGAACGCTTCCAGCTCCGTGTCGTCCGGGTTCTGGCCCGGGGCCAGGACTATGTAGGCCAACGGCAGCTCACCGAACTTGCTGTCGGGAATGCCGATCACGGCCGCGGCGAGCACGGCGGGGTGGGCGAGCAGGGCGTTCTCGACTTCTGCTGGTGCGATGTTCGCTCCGCCACGGATGATGATGTCCTTGATCCTACCCGTGAGATAGAAGTAGCCATCGGCGTCGACATGGCCCAGGTCGCCGGTTCGCAGAAGACCATCCTGGAAGGTGGCCTGGGTCAGCTCGGGGTTCTTGAAGTAACCATGAGTGGTGGCGGGGGCGCGTACCCAGATCTCGCCGGTCACCCCAGCGGCAACCGCTGCGCCGTTGCTGTCCACCACGATGATCCGCGCGCCGGGGGCTGCCTTGCCGATCGCTCCGTGCGGGACCCTTTCACCCTCGGCGTAGTATTTGCCGAATATCGGCCGTGCCTCGGTCAGGGCGTAGTAGTCCTCCAGCTCTTTGCCGAAACGCTGGGCGAAGCGGCTGCGCAGGTCGTCAGAGAGGGGGGCGCCCGCCGAGATGATGACCCGCATGTGCGACAGGTCGAAGTGCAGGTCGTTCTGCTCGGCGTACTCGAGCATCATGGAGAACATGGTCGGCACGCCCTGGAAGGCTGTGACGCGATGTTCCACTATGGCTTCCAGCGTTTCGCGCGGATGGAAGCGGCGCTGGATGATGATTTCGCTGCCGGCCTGCAGGGCCATCGAGCAGGAGGTCGAAAGGCCATAGAGGAAGCCCAGGGGCAGCGCCACCAGTAGCTTGTCGTCCGGCCCCATCTGCCACATCTCGATCAGCGAGGCGTTTCCTGCCACTTCGCTTTCCTGGCTGTACAGCACCGCCTTGGGGGTGCCGGTCGAGCCGGAAGTGTAGATGATCAGGAAGTCTTCGGTCGGCGCTTGGTTCTGTTCGTAGCGGGGCGCTGTGGTCATGTCGCGGGCGAAGAATTCGTCGACCAGCAGCAGGTCCACCTCGGTGCCGGAGATCGCGTCACGGGCCACTTCGCCAAGCCTGGCGTCGGTGAACAGCACTCGGGTGCCTGCGTGTTCGAGGATATAGCGTACTTCCTGACTGCTCAGGGCGGCATTCAGCGGCACGAAGGTACCGCCGATCTTCGCCATGGCGTAGTACAGCAGCATGATCTCAGGGCGGTTCTCACAGAACACGGCGACAGTGCCGCTGGCCGATGCACCGGCCTTCTTGAGCAGGTAGACGGTTCTGTCGATCTCTCGCGCCAGCTCACCGAAGGTGAACACCTTGTCTTCAAATCGCACAGCAGGCTGGCTGCTGCGTGCCTGTGCGTGCGCATCGATACTACTTACGATCATGTCCAGGGGGCCTCAGGTAAACACTAGCGCGAGAGATTGGGACGCGGCTACGCCGGCTTGCGGTGCATCATCACTTTCCACTCGCCGTCCTGCACGGTCTCGCCCCGCTGGTTGACCAGGGCCACGTGGAAATTGACGATGCCGACGCCCGGCTTCTTGGTTTCGCGTTTGGAGGCGACGGTTTCCCTTACATGGATGGTGTCGCCGATCTTGATCGGGCCACGCAGGTCCCAAGTCATGCCCAGGAAGGCGATGGCGGTGCCCTCCTTGATGCCCAGGCGGCTTTCCAGCCCGGTGGCGATGGCGAAGCCGGCCGGGCCGTGCAGGATACGACCGCCGAACACGGTATGCTTGGCGAATTCTTCGTCGGTGTGCACCGGGTTGTGGTCACCGGTCAGCGCGGCGAACATGACGATGTCAGCCTCGGTGATGGTGCGGCGTGGAGTGTTCCATTCACGGCCCACTTCCAGTTCATCGAAGTACAAGGCGTTTTGACCGATTCCCAGTTCGTTGTTTTCGGCAGCGCTGGTCATATTTTCGTGACTCCTGGTTAGACAGCTTGTTGGTTTTTGAATGCGGCGGTGGCTTGCGTCATGGTCTTGAAGCGCACGCCGTCGAGGGATTGCATGTAGCGGATCAACTGGTCGAGCATCTGGATCCGCGGCCCGCGCCCGATGATTTCGGGGTGGCAGGTGAGGGTGAACACGCCTTTCATGCCGTGTGCGTAGTCGAACTCGCTGACCCAGGCCTTGTAGACGTCGCTGGGCAGTCGCAGACCGGTATTCAGCGGGCGTGGGGAGAACTGGAAGTAGGGATAGTCGTCCAGCTCCCAGGCGACCGGGAACTCCACGATCGAGCTGGTTTCGCCGGGTGTGAATTCTTCTTCCGAGAGCTTGTCGTTGCAGCGCGCATAGAACAGCTGGAAGTCATCCGACATCAGGCTGCTGTCGTACGTCAGCCCGGCCTCTTCGAGCAGGCGGATGGTGTTGTCGCTCAGGTCCCAGGCCGGCGAACGATAGCCCAGCGGTCGTTCGCCAGCGACCTTCTCGAGGATCTCGATGCTCCTGTTCAGAAGGGCACGCTCATCATCGATCGCCATGCCCACCGGGGACTCGTGGATGTAGCCGTGGCTCGCTACTTCGTGGCCCTCGGCGACGATGCGCCGGACCATGTCGGGAAAGCTGCTGGCGGTGTGTGCCGGAACGAAGAAGGTGGCGCGCACGTCGCGCTTCTTCAGAATGTCCAGCAGCCTCGGCATGCCGACGTTGGCACCGTACTCACCACGCGATAACGGTGTCGGCGAGGTCTGCTTGAAGGTGCTCAGCCAGATGGCAACGGCGTCGAAGTCGAATGTCAGGCATACGGTGGTCATTGCGGTAGCCCCAGTACGTCGGATTCGGAGTCGTCGATGATGCGGCGGGCAATGACGATTTTCTGGATGTCATTGGTGCCTTCGCCAACGATGTACAACGGCGCCTCGCGATACAGCCGCTCGACCGCGAACTCGTTGATGTAGCCGTAGCCACCGTGGATGCGCAGAGCGTCTTCGGTGATCTCGCGGGCCGCTTCGCTGGCGAACAGCTTGGCCATGCCCGAGAGCATGTCGGCGCGCTCGCCGGACTGCTTGGCGCGAGCTGCCTCAGCGGTGACCAGACGGGCGGCGACAAGCTTGGTGGCCATGTCGGCCAAGCGCAGTTGCACGGCTTGGTGGTGGTCGATAGTGACGCCGAAGGTGCTGCGTTCGCTGGCATAGCGCTTGGCTTCGGCCAGGGCATTGGCGGCCAGGCCCACGGCGCTGGAGGCGATGGCGATACGACCGACCTCCAGGGCATCCAGCAGGTGACGCATACCCAGGCCCGGCTGACCGCCGACGATGGCCGAGGCAGGCACCTGCACTTTCTGCAGCAGGATCTCCATGGTATCCACCAGGCCGTAGGCCATCTTGTGGAATTCGCTCTCGACGCTGACCCCGGCGAATGCTTTCTCCAGCAGGAACAGACTGAGGCGGGGCTTGCCGCTGGCCGCGTCGACGCTGGTGCGGGCCAGGGTCAGCAGTACGGTCGCCTTGTCACCGTTGGTGACGAAGATCTTGTTGCCGCTGAGCTCGTAGCCGTTGTCGGTGGAGCTGGCGATGGTGGTGATGCTCTGCAGGTCGGAGCCAGCGGCCGGTTCGGTCAGCAGAAGCGCGCCACGGTGTTCGCCGGTGGCCATCAGCGGAAGGTAGTGCTCCTTCTGTTCCTGGGTACCGAACCTGGTGATGGCATAGGCGACGGTGCCATGACTGTTGATGTAGGCGGCCAGGGTGGTCCAGCCGGCGGCGATCACTTCCATGACCGCGGCGAACACTGGCAGGCGCAGATGGAGGCCGCCGAACTCTTCCGGCACTGCCAGCCCGAACAGACCCATTTCCTTCATGGCGGCGACCATCTCGGTCGGGAAAGTGCGGGTGCGTTCCAGCTCCTGTACGCGTGGACGGACTTCCTTGGCGATGTACTTGCGGACGCTCTCGACAATGTCCCTTTCGACATCGGTGAAATCAGCGAACTGGCTCATGCAGTCCAACCTCCATCAATAGCGATAGCCTGGCCAGAGATGTAGCTGGCCTCTTCGGTGGCAAGGAAGTAGATCAGGTTGGCGACTTCCTGGGCGGTGCCCTTGCGCTGCGCCGGAATGACCCGCTGGATCCACGACGGGTCTGCCCCGACGCCTCGCTGCATGAAGGCTGCGGCGGACTTCACGATGTTCGCCGAGTTGCCGCGCACGTTGGTGTCGATGGCGCCCGGGCATACCGCGTTGATGGTGATCCCGTACTGGCTATGGGTCTTGCTGATCTGTCGGGTCATGCCGACCACGCCGAACTTCGCCGCGGTGTAGGAGGTGCCATCGGCGCCGCCGATCAGGCCGCCGATGGACGAGGTATTGACGATCCGGCCATAGCGCTGCGCGACCATGTGTTTGAGCGCGGCCTGGCAGCCGAAGAAGCTGCCCTTCAGATTGATGTTGATCATCTGATTCCACAGCTCTTCGTTGGTCTCGTCGATACTGGCGAAGCCGTCGTAGACGCCAGCGTTGTTCACCATGATGTCGATCCGGCCATAGCGGTCGACCGCGGCCTGGACCAGGGCCTCGACTTCCCCCTGGACGCGCACGTCGGTGCGGATGAATTCCACTTCGCCGCCTGCGGCGCGAAGTTCGGCGGCGACCTGGACACCTGCCTCGTCGAGGATGCCGCCGATGAGGGTCTTCACACCGGATGCGGCAAAGGTCTTCGACAGCGCCAGGCCAATGCCGCTCTCGCCCCCGGTAACTACGGCCACACGGCCCTTGAGCTGGAACATTTCAGTGTCTCCGTTGAAAACTTCGGTGAGGCCGTGAGTCGCGCCGGCCTCACCCTGTCACTTGCCGAAGCGGGCAGAGCGGGAATACTTGCGGCGAACGTCCTGGTACTCCTCGGGGCGGCGCTGGGTCATCTGCTCGTAATAGCCCACGCGGTTGATGCCGTAGGCACCCTTGCTGTTGAGGAAGCCCAGTGACTCCGCCATCTTCAGGGCGAAGGTATTCGGGTTGAGGATCGCGGTCGGACGCCTGGTCCCGGTTTCCAGCAGCCACTTCTCGGTGGCGGCGGAAATGATCGTGCAGGAGAGGATGACGGCCTCGACGCCGCCGGACTCCATCGCCGCTTCGGAGGCCGCCAGGGCGTCTCTGGCCACGCCCTCGATGTCGTTGATCATGTCGGTCACGTGCCAATCGATGTAGCGAACGTCGCGGCACTGCGACTCGCCGCCGTACAGGCGCACCAGGTCCCGCATGTGCGCCGCGGATTTGCGGTGGTCGGTGACCAACAGATAGTCATGGCCGTAGTACGCCGCGTGCTGCATGGTGGCTTCGAGCGGGCCTACCACCGGTATGTCCACCAGCTCGCGCGCCGCGCGCACACCCGGATCGTTGCAGCAGCCGATGATGATCGCGTCAAAGCCCTGCTCCTCGGCCTGCAGAACGCACTCGAAGACTTCCTCTTCGACCAGATGCTTCGGATACCACCAGTCGCAGTTTTCCGGGCAATTCTCGGTATTGGTCACCACCAGCTCGTTGCCTTCGTTCAGATAAGGCGTGAGGGTTTCGCTGATCAGCCGGTTATACGCCGGAGTGCCGAATGGATTGATGAAGTTGATGCGGACGCCCATGAAGATGCCTGCCTTTTCGAGTCGGAAGTAGGTGGGTCTGTCTAGCGTACCCATTGAGATAATTTACGTACCGTTGGGTCAGTATGATTGAATCCTCGGTCGTGTCAATACCGCCGCAAGGCCCGCTTGAAGTTTTCCCACGACTCGTCTCTGGCAGCTGCCACAGCATCCGGAACGGGCGGATACGAGGAGTCGGCCAGCCGCTTGGCGGCAATTCGTGATGCCTGGCCCTATTGCCTAGCCAGGGGAATATTGAGTAAATTGAATACCCGGTGGTCAAATTTTTGGACTTAAAGGTCCCTACTGCCCACTCACCGTCGACCATCAGAGGACATGTCATGATTCAAGCGATCAACGCCGGCCCCGCCTTCGCAGGGGTGTCCCAAGCCACGCTGGCCTCGGAAGGCGACCTGCTGTTCCTTTCAGGCCACTGCCCCACCGATCAGGAGGGCAATGTCGTGGCTGGAACTTTCGAGGATCAGGTACGAGCGGTCTTCGAGAACCTAAAGGCTACGCTGGCTGCAGCCGGGGTGGGCTTCGAGGCGGTGGCCAAGTTCACCATGTATGTCACCCATTTCGAGCCGAGCATGCTCGCGGACATCCGCAAGGTCCGCAGTGACTACATCAACCCTGCTTGTCCGCCAGCGAGTGCACTGGTAACGGTGGCAGGCTTGTATGACGAAGCAGTACGTATCGAAATCGACGGTGTGGCCGTCGTCCCACGCAAAAACAAGTAGGTACTCGTGGAAATGGCTGAATTCGATGCTGTGATCGTCGGCGCTGGCCACAATGGCCTGGTCTGCGCGGCGTATCTGGCCAAGGCTGGTCACAAGGTCTGCGTCATCGAGCGCAGGAAGGTAGTTGGCGGCGCCGCCGTGACCGAGGAGCTGTGGCCCGGCTTCCGTCTATCGGTTGCCGCCTACTGGATGTCGCTCCTGCAGCCGAAGGTGATGATGGACCTCGATCTGCTCAGGCACGGAGTGAAGGTGCTTGATATTCCTCCGGGAATCCAGCCGTTCCGCGACGGCTCCTCCGTCACCTTCTGGGGGGACGAGAAGCGCATGTGTGACGAGCTGCGCAAGTACTCCGAGGCCGACGCGCAGGCGTACCCGCAGTTCGTCGCCCACATGAAGAACCTGGTCGTACATCTGCGCAAGCTGATCTACGAAGTGCCGGTGGACTTCACCACCGGCAAGGTCAAGGAACTGGCCAAGACTGCCGGCCTGGTCTGGCGCATGCGCTCCGCCGGTCCGATGTTCTATGACATCTGGGACCTGCTGACACTTAGCTGTCACGACTACTTGCAGCGCTGGTTCAGTAGCCCCGAGGTACTGACTATCTTCGGTTGCTACGCCTCGGGCAGTGGTGGGAACATCGGGCCGATGAGCCCGGGATCGGCCTATGTGCTGGCACGCCCCTACCTGCGCGAAAGCGATACTGAAGCCGGTCCAGGCGGCTTGGTCGAGGGCGGTATGGGTGCCATCAGCGAGGCGCTCAGGGCTGTATCGGAGGAGCATGGAGTGGAGATCCGCTGCGATGCCCCGGTAGCCGAGATCATCGTTGAGAACGGTTCGGCCAAGGGGGTTCGCCTGGCCTCGGGTGAGATCATCAAATCGCGCATCGTGGTCAGCAACGCCAACGCCAAGACCCTCTTCCTGCGCCTGCTCAGGCCAGAGCACCTGCCCATCTCAGTGATCGAGGCAGTGAAGCGCATTCGCACCACATCCAGTTGCTTCAAGATCAATATGGCGCTCTCCGGGTTGCCGCAGTGGACGGCGCTCAAAGGCCAGAGCCAGGCCCCCGGCTCGATCACCATCGCCGAGAACCTGGAAGAACTGCAGGATGCCTTCCACAGCGCCCAGCACGGACGCATGGCTGAGAATCCGTACATGTGGATCCTGACCCCCAGCGCGTTCGACAAGACTGTCGCGCCGGAAGGCAAGCACACCATGAGCCTGCTTGGCGGCCACGTACCCTACGAGCTGAAGGATGGCCGTGCCTGGGACGAGCAGAGCAAGGAAGCGCTCTTCGATATCGTGGCCAACTCCATCGAGCGCTACGCACCAGGTTTCCGCGAACTGGTCCTGCACAAGCAGGTGCTGGTCGCCAAGGATCTGGAGCAGATGTTCGACCTGCCGACGGGGCATGTGCACCACGGTGAGCTCAGCCTCGACCAGATCTTCTTCAAGCGTCCCATCGCGCACTACGCCGACTACAAGTCTCCGATCAAGGGGCTTTACCAGTGCGGAGCTTCGGCTCACCCGGGCGGCGGTGTAACCGGCGTGCCGGGGCACAATGCCGCACAGGTTATTCTTGCCGAACTGAAATAGCGTCTTCGTCGAACGACTTTCGCCCTCCCCGGGGTAGCCTTGGGGAGGGCGTTTTTCATTGGGGGCTGATGGTTGCCAGGATGATTCGGCAGATGTCGTTGGTGGCCTTGCCGATATCGGCGCCGTCCTGCGGCAGCCAGTCGATGACGCCGACCAGCATCGAGCGCACCACGTTGATCAGTCTGGCGATATCCGCGCAGTCACTGACTCCGAGGATCGCCACCAGGATCGCCATCTGGTTGCGCCGCAGGGCCAGCACGCGCTCACGCTGAGCGTCCGTGAGGGCGTGCAGCTCACGTGCACTCAGGACGCAGGATTGGCGGTTTTTCAACATGAAGGAAATGTAGTTGGTGACGTAGACCCGCAACTGTTGCTCACGGTCCGTCGCATTGCGGCTCTTTGCCTTGACCTTGTGCAGCAGCGTGGCCTCGTACTCTTCGACGATCTCGAAGAGAAGTTCTTGCTTGCTGTCGATGTGGTGGTAGAGCGAGCCCGCTTCCAGCCCCACGGCCGATGCCAGTTTCCTCAGGCTGACTGCATGGAAGCCCTGGGTGAAGAACAGGTCCACAGCTTCCCTGCGAATGTCACAGATACCAACCGTTCTTGCCATGAAGGTCCACCATCGGTTCTGTTGGCTGCGCTGGTTGATGGCCACCGGCATCTCTGAAAAAAACCTTGCAGCCCGTACGGGATGCAAGGTTCCTGGCGTTGCCTGGCACCTGGTGAAGTTACCAGCCGGCCTTGGCCAGTTCGTCGTTGAGCGAATGGCGCTCGCGGGCGTAGTCCACCGAGTCGTCGGGGATGACGCGGATGCGAACCTTGCTCTGTAATTCCTCAGAGATGTGTGCGACCACGCCAGGCATCGTCGAGATGACTGCCAGGCCGGTCATTTCCTGCGGGGTGAAGCCCATCTGGGCCAGGATCGCGCCCATCATGCCGACCTCGTTGATGACGATCTCCGGCTTGCCGGCCTGTTCGGTGAAGGCGCGGTGCACGGCTTCGTACCAGTCGCACAACTCCCCCCAGACGCCGGTTTCGATGGCGATGGCCTTCAATTGTTGCGCGCGTGGGTCTGTGAAGCGAAACACCGGGTGGCCGAAACCAGGCACGCGCTGCTTGCTGGCGCGCATCTGCGCGACCAGACGTCCCGCAGCGTCATCCAGGCTTTCGCCTTCAGCCAGTTGCGGCAGGGTGCTTTGCAGGAAGTTGCCGGTCTGGTCGGGAGCCAGGGAATACTCGCCGGCTGACAGCACGGCCGTGGCGAGACCGGCGACCATGCTCGGGTTGCTCGAGACACAGAAGCGCGCTGCGGCCGTGCCTGGCTTGCGCAGCGCGTAGTCGAGCACGGAACAGAGGACTGCGTCGGTCATCTTCGACTCGCCGGGGGTGGGCAGGCGGCCGCGAATCAGCAGGAAGGTGACCGTCGGGAAGCTGAGCTTGCCAATGATTTCACCCAGATCAAAGCCGCGAATGAACACGTTATTCGCATCCACGTCGCTGACGGCACTGCTCCAGTAAGCAGGTTGGTTAGACATACCGAATCCTCTAGCACCTTATGGTTGAGCCTCCCGGATGGAGGCGCGCGCAATAACACTGACCGTTGCGCATAACAAACTGTACGATGGGTCTAATTTTTTGTCTATATGGTCTGTGATTGGTTTCGGCCGCTGGAGTGGGGCTTGAGGAAAGAATTTGACTTGACGGTCTATAAAAAAGACAATTTGGACGGTTTATCCGACAAATCCATTCGTCCAGCGCCGGGCATGTTTCCGGGCCGGAGAAACCAGGCGGGTCAGCAGAGGCCGTTGCACATGGATACTTACAAAGGGGTGGTCTACCCCGCGCAGACGGATGCCATGGGCCACATGACAGTGCAGTACTACGTCGCCGCGTTCGATCAGGCGATGTGGCATCTGGTGGCAGCGTTGGGCTACAACCCGGACTGGCGCCATGAGCGCAAGGAGGGGTGGGCCGATGTGCGGCACGAGATCAACTACCACGACGAAATAAGAGTAGGGGATCTGTTCTCGGTCAGGAGCGAGGTGAGAAAAGTCGGCAAGAGCTCTCTGGTCACTCACCATCGACTGATGAATACTTCCAACAAACTTTGCGCTGAAATCGAAATGACCTCGGTCTATTTCGACCTCGAGAAGCGTGTCTCCAAGGCCTTGCCGGAGGCGCTGAGGAACACCGCACAGGATTGGCTGTCGCGCCAATCCACCATGAATTGACTGCCGCCAGGAGGCTATCTTGACTCAAGAACTTCGTGAGCAACTTCGGGATCAGCTCAAGCAGAAGAAACAGGCTTACGTTCAAGACGAGATCCTGGCTTCTGCTGCCACCCTGTTCGCCGAGAAGGGGTTCAGGGCCATCACCATCAACGATGTTGCCGCCAGCCTTGGCTACACAAAGTCCGTCGTTTACTACTACTTCAAGAACAAGAACGAGATTCTCTGGCAGATCTTCGATCGTATGCACGACACCTATATCAATACGATCACCGAGATCATCGGGAAACAGCGCAGCAGCAGCGAAACCCTCAGGGAGATCATCTACAGCCATGCGCTGAACGTGATGCAGCGCAAAGACTGGACGGCCATCTACTTCCGTGACGAGAGCGAGTTGGAGGAAGGTCAGCGCGCCACCATCCTCAAGCGCAAGCGCGAGTACGACAAACTCATCGAAGAGGTCTACCGCAAGGGGGTGAGCGAAGGTGTATTCAAGGACATCCCTACGCATATCGCCGTCACTGGCTTCATGGGCATGTGCAACTGGCTGCATACCTGGTTCGACGACAAGGGCCCGCTGAGCGCCGAGCAGATCGCCGAGCATTACTGCGACATCCTCGCCGGCGGCTACAGCAAATAGTCGACGCAAGAAGCAAACAAGGCGCCCAGCGGGCGCCTTGTTTTTTCCGGCTGCCGTTACTGGTCTGCGTAGCGGGCGGCGCCGGTGTCGGCGGCGCTGGTTTCCAGGTTGTATTTGGTAAGGATCTTGGCCATGCCGCCATCCTTCAGCTCGGCGATCGTGGCGTTGAAGGCAGCGCCCAGCTCGGGGTTTTCCTTGTTGAACAGGTAACCGGTCTGCGCAGCGTAGATCGATGACTTAACGCGTGGATCCTGATCGGCGACCTTGATCTGAATGTCCTTGGCCAGGCCGCCCTGGCGTTGTGCCTCGACGCCGATGGCGTAGGTATTGACCGCCGCCTCGATGCGACCGGTGGACAGGTCCTGAGCCAGGGCGACGGCGTTCGGGTAGAGGCTCAGGTCGTTGCCGTACAGGCTCTTCAGCTCCGGCACCCATAGGTATCCCTGCACGGTGCCCACCTTGCGGCCTTTAAGCTGGTCGAACCTGGTTGCACCGTCGCGCGAATAGATCGAGGTCTGCTCCAGATAGAGCGGTTGGGTGATGCCCAGAACCTTCTCGCGTGCGGAGGTGCGGTACCAGGCGCCTACGGACAGATCCGCGCGCTTGGCTACGACGTACTGGATGGCTGCGGCGCTGTCGGTGACCACATGGTTCACCTTCAGGCAGTTCTCCTGGGCGAACTTCTTCACCACCTCTGCGTCGATGCCCATGAACTCGCCCTTCGGGCTTTTGTAGGCGAAGGGCGGGAGGATCACCGAAGTGACCGTCAGTACGCCGGGAGTGATGGTTTTGAAGTCGTGTTGCGGCTTGCAGTCTTCTGCCTTTACCCCGCTGCTCACTGCCAGTGCCAGCACCGCCATTGCAGGCACGGAGAGCAGCTTGTTCAGCTTATTTTTTTTCATTGCCTCGCCTCGAATTGGTTGGTCGCATCCCTTGCGGATTCAGGTCTTCGAGCTCCCGCATACCCATCGGCACAAAAAACATACCGTTCGGTCAGTATGCGCCAACTGACGGTCCTGTCAATAGCAACTCGACTCGACACAGGCATATGGGAGCGATGTCGACGAAAAGGGGCAGAGGGAGCGGCTGCAACGAACTGCATATGCTTGACAGCGCGGCGAATTTACCAATACTGACCGTCAGGTATATAAAAAAGACTTAATGGTATTTCTACCCAGTGCGGTCTTTACAGAGAGGGGCTCAGATGTTTGATCTAGTCGGAAAGGTAGCTGTGATCACCGGTGGAGAGAGCGGCATCGGCCTCGCAATTTCCCGTAATCTGGCGGCGGCCGGTGTGAAGGTGGTGATTGGTGGCATTCTCCAGGAGGCCGGTGACAAGGCTGCCGCCGAGATTGCCGCAGTTGGCGGCGAGGCGCTGTTCATCAGGACTGACGTGCGCTCCCAGGCCCAGGTCGAGCATCTGGTGCAGAGCGCCGTCGAGCGCTACGGCAAGCTCGATATCATGGTCAACAACGCCGGGGTTTTCGATGGCTTCGCCGATGTGCTGGAAACCACCGAAGAGTTGTGGGACCAGATCACCGGTATCAACCTCAAGGGCTGCTTCTTCGGCTGCCAGGCCGCACTCAAGCGCATGCTGCCCAATGGCACCGGGCGGATAATCAATACCTCGTCCATCGGCGGGCTGACCGGCAAGGCCGACGGCGCGTCCTACACCGCCTCGAAGTTCGCGGTGATCGGTCTCACCCGGCAGATGGCGAGTTCGCATTCGGAGTCGGGTGTTACTTTCAATGCAGTGTGCCCCGGGGTTATAGCCACCGATATCCGCGGCAATTCGGCCGCGATCCTGCCATCGGCCGCTCACTTGATGAACCGTGGTGTAGGTGCGGCTGATCCTGAGGCTTACAAGAAGTCCATTCCCGCACGCCGCAAGGGCACCGCGGATGAAGTGGCCGCCGCGGTGCTGTTCCTGGCATCGGATGAGGCCAGCTACATCACCGGTCACTCGTTGGTGGTCGACGGCGGATTCGTCTGTTGACCTCTCACCGCTGAGCCGTTGGTGCGGACCGGCACTGGCGACCCCATGAAAAAGGGAAGCGACTCACTCGCCTCCCTTTTTTATTCACTCCTTACTCATCAAGCATGGCGTTGAGGTTTTCCATGACCTCGACATACTCGCCGAGCATTTCCGCGAAGATTTGCCGAACGCTGGTCTCCTGCTGCATGTCGCCGACGATCTGCCCTACCGCGTAGGTCCAGTAGTCCATGCGCCGAACCCGCTCGGCACGACGCAGCGGTTCGCCGCCGAGGATCGATTGCAGCGGGAAGGTCAGCGGTTTCACGTCGGCAGACTTGTCCCAGGCCTCGGTATAGTTGCTGCGCAGGATGCGGCAGTTCTTGCCGGTCAAGGCCTTGCTGACGACCGCATCTTCGGACTTGGCTTCGAACAGGCGCTCCCTCATGACCGGGGTAAGGTCACTCTCCCGCGTACCCAGCCAGATCGAACCGCACCACGCGCCGGCGGCACCCAGGGCCATGGCAGCGGCGAACTGGCGGCCACGGCCGATGCCGCCGGCGGCCAGGACTGGTATCGGCGCCATCGCATCGACCAGTTGCGGCCACAGCACCATCGAGCCAACCCGACCGACATGGCCGCCGGCTTCAGCGCCCTGGGCTATCAGCACGTCGACGCCGACTTCTTTCTGTTTCATGGCATGGTCGATGTTGCCCACCAGCGCGCCGACCTTGAGGCCATGCTCGTGTACCAGGTCGACCACATGCCTGGGGGCCGCGCCCATGGCGCTGACGATGAACTTGACCGACGGATGCCGCAGTGCGATCTGCAACGAACGCTCGCTGTCGCTGGGAGTCATCTTCATCTTATCGGCATGTTCCCGGGCGAATGCCTTGGCGTCGTCCTCGGGTAGCGGAGGGATGCCGGCTTGGTCCATCAATTGGTTGACGAACTGGCGGTGCCCTGCCGGCAGGATCTTCTCCGGATCGCGGTCGTCGGTGAGCGGTGCGAAGGTTCCCGGGAACACTATATCGACCCCGTAGGGCTTACCGTCGATCCGCTCGTCTATCCATTTCAGCGACACCTCCAGTTCTTCGGGAGTCATCCAGGCGGCGCCAAGGATGCCCATGCCGCCGGCCCTGGATGCTTCCAGCACGACGTCGCGGCAATGGGAGAATGCAAAGATCGGCAGATCGATTCCGAACATTTCTGTAACAGCGGTACGCATTTGTCTGAAGCCTCTCCTGTGGCCGGTAGCCCGGCCTGGTTGACCTTTATGGCGGACGACGCCCCACTCGGGACGACTCGCGAGAGCAGATTAGACTTGCAAGTCTTTTTTGTATACCTGTTAGTCAAAAAGCGCTACATTCGATGCTCGTCGTTGCTGTACTGATGGTGTTGCGCGGCCAGGCCCCGACTTTGGGGAGCGCGGCACCCCGGGTATCGGGGATCGCATGAGCTGCGCTCCAGCATCGGGTCGGCACGAACCTCACCTGAAGTGGCCGCGTGCACGGCTGGCATCGAAGGAGCGTCGAATGCATATCGTGGTAACCCTCAAGCAGGTTTATGACCCGAACACTGCACCCTCGTTGTTGGGTGTTGGCGCGGATGGCAAGACACTGGAAATCCGCTCGAGCATGAGCCCCGTGCTCAATGGCTACGATGCGAACGCAGTGGAGGAGGCGATACGCCTCAAGGAGGCTCTGGGCGGCAAGGTCACCGCAATCAGCGTCGGCGACGAGTCGTCGGTCGCTCAGCTGCGCCGAGCGCTGGCCATGGGCGCCGACGCTGCGGTGATGATTCCCGGTCCCACCGGCCTGGCCTGCGACAGCGACGTCATCGCCGAGCTGATCGCCGCAGCCGTGGGCAGGCTCGATGACGTCGATCTGATTCTCTGCGGCAAGGCGGCTTCGGATACCGACGCCGGGCAGACCCACCTGTTTCTGGCCGAGAAGCTCGGTTTCGCCTCCGTATCCCCGGTCCGGGCCATCCATGAAGCTAGTGCCGAAACGCTTGTCGTCGAGCGGATCGGTGATGGCGTCGTGCAGCGCATGCGCGCGCGCCTGCCATTGCTGCTCGGCATCTCCAACGAGATCAACAAGCCCCGGGCCCCTGCTCTGAAGGGAGTGATGATGGCCAAGAAGGCGCAGGTACCGAACTGGTCGGCTGCCGACCTTGGGTTGGCAGGGCTGCAGCCAAAGAGCGTGGTGCGGCGCCTGTACATAGAGCCGCCGGTGAATGTGCAGACCGTGATGATCGCCGAGGGCTCCGACAGGGCCAATGGCCGCGCACTGGCCGAATGTCTGGTAGCCGAGGGGGTGCTCTGATGAGTGGGATTCTGGTTCTTGGCGAGGTTCAAACCGGCGCAGGTGTGGAGGCATTGAGCGAGGCCGTGGCGCTCGGCCAGGCACTGGCCGCGATGGCGGAAGCGAGCGTTGTCGGCGGGTTGCTCGGCCAGGACGTCGGTGAGTCGGCCGAGCGCCTGGCGCAGTATGCTCTGGCTCGGGTCGTGGTCATCGATGATCCCCGCCTTGGCGACTGCACCTGCGAGCCCCTGGTGGTGGCCGCGGCGAAAATCGTTGAAGCGACGGCGCCGGATGTGGTGCTGGTTCCGCACAACTCCAGCAGCGCCGAGTGGGCCGTGCGCCTGGCGGCGCGCTTGGGTGCGGGTCTGTTGAGCAACTGCAGCGCGATTGTTTTCGCCCAGGGAGAGGTCAGTGCCACCCGCGCCGTGTGTGGCGGCGCGGTGCAGGCTCAGTGGTCGCTCCAGGCTCCGCTCAAGGTGCTTACCCTGGCGCCCGGCGCCCACGCGGAGCCGGCCCAGGCCGGGCAGGCTGCTATCGAAACGCTCGCGCTCGGTCCGCTGGACAATCCCGTCGAGTTGCTGGAGGTGATCGCCGAAGCAACTGGGGCTGGCCCGTCGCTGCGCACCGCGCGGGTAGTCGTTTCCGGCGGCATCGGCATCGGCAGCGCGGAAAACTGGTCGACAATCGAAGACACGGCGAAGTCCATCGGCGGCGCCGTCGGCGCGACGCGCGCGGCCGTCGAAATGGGCTGGGCACCATCCTCGATGCAGGTCGGCTTCAGCGGCCTGAAGGTCAATGCCGAGGTCTACATCGCCGCGGGCATCTCCGGCGCGATACATCACCTGGCAGGCATCGCCCGCGTGCGGAACGTGATTGCGATCAACAGCGATCCCGAGGCGAACATCTTTTCCGTATCCCGTTACGGCGTGGTTGGCGATGCCAATGAAGTGCTACCGGCATTTTCCGCGCGCCTGAACGAGTTGAAGAGCAAGTAGGTGAATGTCATGGCTACCGATGTAGAACAATTAGTCATTGTCGGCGCAGGTACTGCCGGATGTAGCGCCGCCCTGGCGGCGATAAGGGCCGGGCTGAAAGTCATGCTCATCGATGAGCACCCGCAAGGCTCCTCGGCCATGAGTCTCGACGCGCCATACTTCTACGGCGCCAGGCTGGCGCCGGTACTGTCTGACGAGGGCACCGTTGCCGATCGGGTGTTGGGTTCCAATGATGCTTTGATGGAGTGTCTGGAGGCCGGGGTCGAAGTCCTGGTGAACACCTGCGTGTGGGGCGTATTCATCCCCGGCCCGAACAGCCAGCACCTGGGGGGCCGGCAACTGGGGCTGGCCGATAACGAGAAGTCGTGGATCGTTGGCTTCGACAACCTCATCCTGGCCACCGGCGCGCGTGATCTGGTGCTGTCATTTCCCGGTTGGCACCTGCCCGGCGTGCTCGGCGCCATGGGTGCCGCGAACCTGCTGGGTAAGTATCAGGCTCTGGGCGGCGAGCGGATGCTCGTACTCGGCTCCGGCAACACGGCGCTGCGGCTGGCAGCCCAGGCGCTGGATTCTGGAGTGACGATCGCCGGCATCGTCGAGCCGGCCACCGAGGTTCAGGGTGACAGCGCGTTGAGGCAGCAGTTGGAAGAGCAGGGCGTTGCCTTCTTCACCGGCCAGACGCTGGTGCGTGCACTGGGCGTGAACGAGGTGTCCGGCGCACAGTTGAAGTCGCTGGGCGACGGGAGCGAGCAGAGCATCCCCTGCGACACCATCTGCATGGCGTTCGGCCTGGTGCCCAACATCGAGTTGGGAGCGGTCGCAGGCTGCGCCCATGAGTTCGACACGGCCCGCTCCGGATGGGTCCCGAGCCTCGACGAGCAGATGCAGACGAGCGTGCCGGGGATCTTCGTCATCGGCGATGCCTCCGGGGTCAGCGAGGCGGCTCTGGTCGACGAGCAGGTCGCCGTACGCCAGGCGCAAGTCGCGGTGGCGGAGATTGCCCGGCGGGAAGGCCTGCAAGCGGTCGACGTCCCCCGGACCCTGTCCGAGCCGGCGTCCGCTTCGAAACCGGTCTATCCGCCGGAGCTCTGGCTGCAGTCGTTGGTGGCTGCCGGCGGCATGGATGTGATGGTTTGCCAATGCGAAGAGGTCAGCCGTCGGGAGCTGCTTGAAGTCCGTGCCCCCCGCTATGTATGCGACGGCGCCAGCAGCCCGGCGAACGCCGTGCGGACGCTGGTCGCCGACGGCAGGGCGAGCCAGGACATGCTCAAGCGCATGACCCGGGTCGGTATGGGGCACTGCCAGGGCCGCCGTTGTCGCGAACACTCCGCGATGCTGGTGGCCAACGCTGCGCAACTGTCGCTGTCCAGCGTTACTCCGGGCAGCTACCGCGTTCCGGTACGGCCATTGCCACTGACGATCATGCGGGCGCATGACGAACCCGCGTCCATTCGTGAGCACTGGCCAACGTGGCTTCACCCTGTCGAGGGCGAAGTGACGGGAACCCATTAACTCCGCAGACCAGTTGAGCAGGTTGAACGACACATGCAAACGGCAGACGTAGTAATCATTGGCGCGGGGATCACCGGGTTGTCCTCCGCCTACTGGCTGGCCAAGGCGGGGGCTCAGGTGATTGTCCTCGACAAGGGCCTGACCGCAGGTGAGGCATCGTCCCGGGCCACCGGCTTCCTCAGCCTGCGCGGCGAGCAGCCAAAGGAATCGCCGCTGGCCGCCGAGGCGGAAAAGCTATGGAACACCCTGGACGAAGAACTCGGTTACCCGACCGAGTGGAAGCAGCAGGGGCGCCTGTGGGTCGCCACTAATGAAGCCGAATGGGCCGGCATGCAGTCGACCTTTGAGCTCTTCTCCACCACCGACATCGCTTTCGACCTGATCGATGGGGAGCATTGCCGGAAACTTGCGCCGTCCCTCAGCAAGGGCGTGGTGGGGGGCATCTACACCGCCCGATCGGGACATGGCAATCCGCAGAGGACCTCCCAGGCATTTGCCTGGGCCTTCCAGGATCGCGGTGGGGTGATCCTTGAGAACAGCCCGGTCACCTCTATTCTGGTCGAGGGCGGAAAGGTCAAGGGCGTGAAGACGCCCAGCCAGACCATCCACGCCCCCGTGGTGGTCAACTGTGCCGGGCCGCAACTGGCCAAGGTGGCTCGGTTGGCGGAGGTCGAGGTGCCCATCGCCACCGTGCGCCTGGAGTCCATGGTGACTGCACCTCTTCCGCCGTTGTTCGACGTTGCGATGGTCGGCAACGGGCTGTCCCTGCGCCAGACCCGGCGCGGCAACATCCATTTCAACGGCGGCCCGCATGAGTGGATCGATGTCGAGCTGACCGGCGAAACCTCCCGGCCCAACACTCCGATCGTGCGCAGCATCGCAAGGCGCCTGGCCGAGCTTATGCCCTCCATCGCCAGCATTCCGCTGCTGCGCTGCTGGGCTGGAGTGGTGGACGTTACGCCCGACCAGGTATGCATCGTCGACCGCCTCGGCACTCCCGAGGGACTGATCATCGCTTGCACTTCCGGTCATGGCTTCGGCATGGCGGTGAGCGTCGGTGTGGCGGTTCGCGACCTGGCCCTGGACGGCTGCACCTGCCTGCCGATCAGCGAGCTCGGGCTCGACCGCTTCCGCACCTTGCCCTCGAACTGGAAGGAACTGCGCCGCTGGCAACCGGGCGCCTACAACACCTGAACACGCATATGCGCATGGCTGGCTCGTGTTGGCTGCTGGCCTCTTTCGCTTCGAACAATAAACAGAGGGGAAAACGAATATGGGCGTCAAGATCAACTTCATCAATCCATTCGGCACTGACATCTACAACGGTCTCATCCACGAAACCATGAGCCCCTACCTGAACAACGGCTCGGAGCTGGTTGTCAGCAATACCCGCGACTGCCCGGAAAACATCGATTACTACTACAGCAAGCACCTGATCGAGGAGGCGGTGTTCGAGAGCTGCATCCAGGCGGAAAAGGATGGCTTCGATGCGGTTATCGTGGGCTGCTGTTACGACCCGGGCGTGCGTGTCGCTCGCGAATTGGTGGACATCCCGGTGATCGGCCCGCTGGAGGCGACCATGCAGCTCGCTCCGTACTATGGGCATGACTACGTGCTGGTGACCGATCACCACAAGGCCGTGCCCTATCTGCGCGATATGGTCCGTCTGTACGGCGAGGAGGCGCATTGCCTGAGCGTCGATTGCATCGACTGGTGGGTGACCGACATGATCAACGACACCAATGGCGTCGCTCGTGACGCGGTGGCGGCCGCCAACGCCATCCGCGAGCGCGCCAATGCCGAAGTAGCGATCCTGGGCTGCACCATCATCTCTGCGTCTTACGAGAAATCGGTGCAGAACGGCCAGCCCCGCGATATGGCAATCCTCAATCCCAATACCGCGGCATTGAAGCTGGCCCAGGCCCTGGCCGAACTGAAACAGCAGGGCGCTTATGGCGTGAGTCGCAAGGCCTATTACCAGAGCCTGGCGGATCGCAGCAGGGAAGAGTTCGAGAGCGTTCGCCTGCGCTTCGGCAAGCGCAAACCCAATCCGCTCCGGGCGTGAATGAAAAAGGGCGACCCTGGGGTCGCCCTTTTTCATTGCCGGTTCGATTTCCTGCTCACTCGATCTCGCGTGGCGTGCCCACGTCGCTGTCCTGCGCACTCAGGCCGTAAGCTTCGAGAGCCGCGCCCACTTCGCCGTTGTCGCGCATCACTTTCAGGTTGGCGTTGATCGCCTGGCCAAGCTGGTCGTTGCCCTTCTTGTACATGAAGGCGATCTGCGCCGGCTCGATGGATGCCTTGACGCTTTCGGTCGGGGCCGCGTGCACGATCTTGTAGCCGCCCAGGGCGCCTTGCTGCTGGGCGTAGATACCGCTGGAGTAGCTGTCCAGCCCAACGTCGACACGGCCGGAAGTGAGGTCCTGCGCGAGTGCCACCGGGTTGGGGTAGAGCTTGAGATTGTTGCCGAACAGCTTCTGCAGATCGGCGGTCCAGTTGTAGCCCTGAACGCTGCCAACGATCTTGTCTTCCCTGGAGAGCTGGACGAGGTCCTTCACACCTGTCTTGGAATACACACCCAGGCTGTCGATGTAGACCGGTTCGCTCATATCCATCACCTTGCCCCGAGCGGCGGTGCGGAACCAGTTCCCCACGGCCACGTCCGCCTTGTCGATCAGCACGTACTGCATCACCGCGCGGGTATCGACGAATATCGGCTTCAACTTGAGGCACTCCATCTCCGCGATCCGGGAAATGATCTGGCCATCCACGCCCTTGATGCCCTTCCCTTCGGGGATAGAGAAGGGCGGGATGACCATGGTGGCCACGGTGAGTTGTCCCGGTACCAGGGTCTTCAGGTCGTGTGCCGGCTTGCAGGCATCCGCGGCAAAAGTGCTTCCAGAAGCTGCAATACAGGCACAGACGACGTAACTAGATATCTTGCGCATTCACTACCTTCCTCATGTGTACAGTTTTTTATCGTTGGGGTTGGCCTGGCTAGGCACCCTGCATGCGACATCTTGATGGGGGCAGAGCAAGCAACCAGTTACAGCTGACACATAGCGCCGAGTTGTTCGCGATGTATACTGACTGGACGGTCTATAAGACTGACTGGTTGGTATTAGAGTGATCTCATTACGATTGGTCTGTCAATGCCGGGTTACCGTCGAACTACCGCAGAGGACGTCATGCTTGCGAGCGAATACGAAAAGCTGGATGGACTGGCTCTGGCCAAACTGCTGGAGACGGCCGAGGTATCGCCGTTCGAATTGATGGAGCTTGCCGTAAGGCTGGCGCGGGAACGCGCGGAGCCGCTCAACGCGTTGTGCCACCAGCACTACGAGGAGGCCCTGGAGATGGCTCGCCAGGTCCCGTTGGTTGGCGCTTTCAAGGGCCTGCCGTTCCTGCTGAAGGATTCCGGATTGGCCTCGAAGCAACTGCCATCGTCACTGGGTTCACGCTTGTTCAGCCACACACGGTTCGACTACGACAGCACTCTGGTCGAGCGCTTCGGCGTTGCAGGATTGCTGAGTTTTGCCAGGACCACCGTGCCTGAGCTGTGCATGGCGCCCACCACCGAGGCCGCCGAGTATGCGGCGCCCACCCGCAACCCCTGGGATACCGCGCGCTCGCCTGGCGGTTCGAGCGGCGGAGCCGCGGTGGCAGTGGCTGCCGGTGTGGTACCCCTGGCGCATGGTAGTGATGGCGGCGGTTCCATTCGCATTCCGGCCTCCTGCTGCGGTGTGTTCGGCCTGAAGCCGTCGCGCGGTCTGATCCCCATGGGCCCTTCGCGCGGAGAGGGTTGGGGCGGTCTGGCAACGGACGGTGTATTGAGCCGCACGGTACGCGACAGCGCGGCGGCGCTGGACGCGATAGCGGCCCCCGAACCGGGTGCGCCCTATGCGGGACCTGCACCGGCAGGCTCCTACCTAGCGAACCTGGAACGCCCCTTCAGCCGGCCGCTGCGCATCGCGAAATGGACCACGCCCTGGGATGGCGCGGTGGCCGAACCCTGCCTGGAGGCGGTCGAAGTCGCTGCGCAGGCGCTCAGCCGTAATGGCCACCAGGTGTGTGCCATGAGCGCTCCGCCAAACCTCGACTACTGGGGGTTCATCGATGGCCTCATTGATGTGTTGGCGACCAATGCCGCCCTGACCATCACCGCAGCCACGCGCGGGCGCCCGTCGAACCAATGGGCGCAACTGCTGGAACCGGCGATCTTCGATGCCTACCGGCGCGGCCTGGTGACCCGTTCGGTCGACTACGTGCGTGCCATTACCGGTTTTCACCAGATATCGCGGGTGATGGAGGCCTACATGGTCGGCTTCGACCTGGTGCTCACCCCCACGCTGACCCAACTGCCGCTTCCGCTCGGCAGCTTGTCGATGGACAGTGACTTCCGCTCGTTCCGGCGCGAGGCGGCGAAGTACACCCAGTTTCTTGCCATAATCAATGCCTCCGGGCAGCCGGCCTCCAGCGTGCCCCTGCACTGGACTGCCGAAGGCGTGCCAGTGGGCATCCAACTGATCGGTCGCTATGGTGACGAGCAACTGCTGCTCAGAACCTCGGCCCAACTGGAAGCCACGCTGCCCTGGTCGGGGCGTTACGCCACGCTGAAGTTCCCCACCGCCTGACGCAGGGCGCAAGTGCGCCGCGAGCTTCGCGGCGGCGATGTGGCTCTGTTCAGGCAGCATCCCTCAGTACCAGAGGTCGTCGAGAGCCGTCGCCTCCGGCCAACTCGCTGGCGATTGCGCATAGTCGATGCCAGCGGTCATGCGCTCTTCGCCTTGCATCGTGCTCGCGTACTGCGGCCCTCCTCGGTTGATGATGGAGCGCGTCGTTGCGCTACGGCGACGCAGGTTGTCGCGTTGCTGGTTTAGTGTTCTTCGTAACAGGCGCCGGTGTCGGTATCGCTGAGTTCCGGTCGCCTGGATGGCGCAGTTTGAGGGAGCGTCAATATGGCGGTTCCCACACTGCTCGCCGTGACATCGGAGCCATCTGGAGCTTCTTGGCGCCCGCACGGGCTTGAAGGGGATCACCCCTCTGAGCGTTGATTCGGGAGCGATGAGCCGAACGCTTTCAATCAGGAGTAATTGCGTATGAAGAACTTGCTTGCCGTCATTGGTCTGGTCGTAGTGGTGAAGAAGGGCTACGAGCTGTATCGCGAATACAGCGAATTGAAGCGCGAGAAAGAGGGGCGCATGTCGGCCGCTTCGGAATGCCCTGCATAACGGGGCGAGTCGTGACGCAGGCGGAGCGGCAACTTGCCCGGCCTGTCATATGGCAAAACGCCACTTATCACGATAGGCTTGGCGTACCTCTGGCGCCAAATGGCTGACTGGCAAGCCGGAACTGGAAAATCTCAAGGTAGAACGATGTCCGAAGCGAAGGATACGCTGCTCAGGCTGATTGCCCTCATGCGCCTGATTCCCGAAGAGCCGCGGCGAATAGCAACCACTACTCTTCTGGAGAAACTCAAGGAGCGAGGATTCAGCGTTACCCTTCGCTCGGTCCAGCGGGATCTGGCACGGCTTCTCGGGCCGTGTTCGTTGCAGTGCGACACGGACGAGATCCCCTACCGCTGGAGTTTCATGCGGGACTGCAGGCCTGAGTTTGCGGACATGGACCCGCCGACCGCGCTGGCGTTGTACCTCTCGGAGGACCATCTGAGCGGTACGCTGCCCCAGAGTGTCCTCGAACAGCTCGGGCCGCAGTTCCGTCGTGCTCGCAATTATCTCGACGGGCTTGGCCGCAACGGTTTGGCGCATTGGGCGCGCAGGGTTCGCTCGCTTCCCAATGGCAAGGCGTTGATGCCCGCCCCGCTGGCTTCCGGGGTATGGGCACAGGTGTCCGCTGCGCTGCTCGAAGGCCGCCAGTTGCAGGTCGAGTACCTGAGCCGGAGCAAGGAGGAGCTCAAGAGCCTGTGCATCCATCCGGTCGCTCTGGTCTCCCGTCACTCGATCACCTACCTGATCGGCACCGCAAACCGCTACGCCGATCTGAGGCAGTTCGCGTTGCATCGGATGCAGTCGGCTGTCGTGCTCGATGCGCCCGCTACCGAGCACGCCGAATTCGACCTGGATCGCTACATCGCGGACGGCGCTTTTTCCTCGCGCCAGGCTGCGCATGAGGTGGAGCTGATCGCTGACGTCCATCCCCAACTTGCCTGGCTGCTGAACGAAACGCCGCTGAGCGAGCAGCAGAGTCTGCAGCCGCTGTCCGGCAGCAACTGGTTGCGCCTGCGCGCCCATGTTCCGCTCGATCAGGAGACTCTTTGGTGGATCTTCGGCCTCAACGATCAGATTCACGTTCACTCCCCGCAGGCATGGGTGGATGAAATCCGCCTGAAGCTGGAAAGCCTGCACCGCCTGTACTCAACACCACACGCGCGGGCGACGCCCCTTTAGGGCGTGCCGCCGTCATGGAAACGGGATTTCCGATGAAGCAACGGAAACAGAGACTCGCTCACCTGCAGGCTGCCTGCTGTGAGTTGTTGGATGCGGTCGAGGGCGGTAGCAAGCCTCGTATCGCGGCCTGGGGGCTGGTCAAGGCGGGCAAGAGCTCGCTGCTCAACATGCTGTCCGGGCATGTGGCCAAGGAGTTTTTCGCTACCGGGGTGGTGCGTACCACGCTGCGCAACAAGGAGCTGGAGACCGAGCGCTATGTGCTTGTCGATACGCCAGGGCTGGGCATCGACAAGCGCGACAGCGCGGAGGCCTTCAAGGGGCTGGATGCCGCTGATGTAACGGTCTTCGTCCATTCGCCGCCTGGTGAGCTCGATCAGGAAGAGATCGATTTGCTCGGTCAGGTCAATTCGGCATACGGAGCGCAAACGGACCGTCGACTGGTGCTGGTTCTGAGCCAGTTGGACAAGTTCTCGGCACCTGACAGGGATCTCATCCGCACGCGCATTCTTGCGCAGATGCAGGAGTTCTTCGGGGTGCAGCCCGCGTGTTTCGAGGTCTCCAGTACGCGCTACGGCAAAGGTGTGAACGAAGGCAAAACGACGTTGGAGCTGAAAAGTGGCATTCCGGCCTTGCGCGACCATCTCGATGCCTTATCACAGGAAATCGAAGGCGAGATCGAAGGTGTGCGTGCTGTACGACGTGCCCAACGCCGGGCGGAAGTGCTGCGCGAGCTGGATGAGGCAATCGACGAGGAGCGAGCGCTGATTACCGGGCTACAGCAGCCATTCATCGAGAAGGTGCGTGATTTCAACCTGATGATGGCCGAGTTGAGGCGGAGCTTCACTTCGCAAAAGGCGGATATCGATTACCTGCAGCGGAAGCTGGAAAACATTTAGAGAGGGACTCGTCCATGCCATTACCCTGGCTTATCGGGGCGGCTGTTGTGGCCGCCACGGCCGCCGTGATCAAGGCTGTCTCCGACGATGACAGCAGCAGTTCGTCTTCTTCCTCCAGCGCCGGCGCAGCCGAGCGTCAGAGGCAGGAACGCGAAGCCAGTCGCCAGCGCGAGCGTGGAGCGCTGGAAGCCCAACTGGCGGGCAAGAGGAAGAGTCAGCTCGAAGAAGCGAGCGCCTATCTGGCGTGCTCGCTGGAGGCCCTGGGCAAGGCACCGGACTCGATTGGCGGGCTGAGTTGCGAGCGATTCCAGGATGCCTTGAAGGCCGATGCTGCGGCCGACTTCGAATATGCGCAGTTGCTGAGTACGGCTTTGCGCTGCAATGGCGCGGAGCAAGACGCCAACGTTGCCAGGGAGCTGGATAGCGCCCTCGGAAATCTGCTGGTGCTGGAGCGTCTGTTCCTGGGCGGGCAGACCTCGCGGTTACCGGAGGCCGAGCGGCAGGCTGCGATCGAACTCAGCAAGTCCGAGCGAAAGGACCTGGACAAGATTCTCGCAGCCGATGAGCGTCTTGAGGCGCTGCGGTCGCTCAAGCAACAGATCCAAGCACAGGGATAGTTGGTGCCATGCAGGAAAAATCCGTTTCACGTAGCGAGCTGATGGCGTCCTTCGAGGCGCTGCAAGGGCAGTTCGATCAGCAGACGAGCGATATTCGCAGCAAGGAGGCGGCCTTCGACCAATTGCGCCGCGACTTCGCCAGCCAGTTGAACTTGCGCAGCAAGGAGCTGAGCCGACTGATTGGTTCGGGCAATCCATTGCAGCCGCTCGCCAACGGCCTTGCCGATCAGTTGGCGGCCACTTTCGATGGTTGGGAGAAACAGGTTGCCAACCGAGCCAAAGGTACCCGGTTCCGCGAGGGCTTCGGCGACTCGTTGCTGGTGTTCATCTATGGCAAGGTCAAGTCCGGCAAGAGTTCGCTTGGGAATTACATGGCCTGGGGGCACAGCGAGCCCAGCGCTGAACTCAAGGCGCAGGCGTTGCCGCCGAGTTACTTCTCCGAAGAGCGCACGGCTGTGGTCAGCGGTGACCAGGAAAAGGAGGCTGAAACAAACCGGCAGTTCCGCGTTGGAGCGACCGAGGCTACCAGTTCCATCCAGGGCTTCCGGCTGCCAGGTCTGACCTGGGTTGACTCACCGGGGCTGCACTCGGTCAACGGCAGCAACGGCGACCTGGCGAAGGAGTACGTCGAGCACGCCGATCTCATTCTCTACACGATGAGTTCCCAGGCACCGGGGCGTGCATCGGATATGAAAGAGATCACAGAGCTACTCGATAACGGCAAGAAAATCATGGTGTTGCTGACAGGTAGCGATACCCCTGATGAAGACGAGGACGCCGACGGAAACCTCATCAGTACAGTCATCATGAAGAGTGAGTCGGACCGCCGGGAACAGGTGGCCTATGTGCGTAACGAGCTTGAGCAGCTTCATGCCAGTTCTGGCGTTCTGGCTGAGGTTCTACCTGTTTCGACGCGCTTCGCCGAACTCAACCCAACGCCTGAAGGTGAAGCCGCGAGTGGCATGGGCAGGCTGATGCACGAATTGCAGAGCATCTGCACCAGCCAGGCTCTGGCCATCAAGCTGGAGGCGCCGATGAACAATCTGCGGCGCTCGATCCGAACCACTGCCGGTGATCTGGCCGGAGTGCGGGAACTGATCGATGGCTTCGCCTCCGGCGTCTCCGCGCAGGATGGCACCCTGCAGCGCCTGCTGGCGAACCTTGGCGTAAAAGGGGCGAGCCAGATGCGCGGCTACATCAACCAGCTTTTCGCTGAAAATCGCTTTGACGATCTTGAAGGCGCGCTGCGCAGGAAGGCCGGCGAGATCATCGGGGAACTCGCAGAGGAGGCCTTCGAGAAGATCGGCGAACAGCAGCAGAAGACATTCCGCGATGCTTTCGACAGCAGCCGCCTGGGCGCCATTCCCGAGTATCGGGAGATCGTCGAGGAACGGGAGTATTTCGTCGGTACTCGCAAGGGCAGCAAGAAGACACTCGGTGCCATCGGCGCGCTCGTGGGCGGTGGCATCGGGCTGTTCTTCGGCGGGCCGGCCGGTGCCGCGCTGGGGGCGTCGCTGGGCAGCATGGCAGGTATGGGCGGAAGCTCGGCCCGCGCTGAGTACGGCCGCCATGATGTCGTGGTCGGCGACAACCGCGAGGATCAACGCCAGTCGGCGATGGCGAATTACGCGGGCACGCTTCCGGGCGCGCTTTCGGAGTATGTCAACGCGCGCTACAACCCGCTCCGCAGCGCCATGCAGGAGTATTGCAAAGTCCTGGATGGCGACGTGACAGCGCTGATGGGCAGTCTCGAGAAACTTTCGCAGGTGGATAGATGATGCAGCAAAGTGTTTTGTCCCAGGCTTTCCAGACCTTCGATGCGATCGAGGGGATCTGCGAGAAGTACAACCCGTCCGGTCTCGCGCCCATTCGCGAGATGGTCGCGCAGCGGCGCGCTTCTCCGGCCGCCTCGATCATGGTGTATGGCGTTTATAACGCCGGTAAGAGCACGCTGATCAACGCACTGCTCGGGGAGGCCGATCGAGCCAAGGTGGCCGACAGGCCGGAAACCGACAAGGTAAGCAAGTATCAGTGGCGCGAGTTCGAGATTCTCGATACACCCGGTATCGATGCGCCTATCCAGCACGAAGAGGTTACCCAGGCTCAACTGCATTCGACCGATGTGGTGATTTTCGTGGTCAATCCACTGGGCGTGGTGGAAGAGGCCGGGACGCTGTCGACGCTGCTGGATCTGGTGGAGCGCCGGAAGAAGATCGTGTTGGTGCTCAACTGCAAGAACAAGCTCGAGCCGATGGATGCCGAGCGAATCAAGGATGAGCTGCGTCAACGCCTCCAGGGCATGGCGGCGCAGAAGGGCCTGCACGAGGTTCTGCAGTTCATTCCGATTCTTGAGGTGAATGCCAGGACGGCCCTGAAGGCGAAGGTGGAGGGCAAGCAGAACCTGCTGGCCAGTTCCGGTCTGCCGTTGCTGGAGCGTGAGCTGTACAAGTTCCTCAGCTCTGTTGACCAGCAGGATATCGTCCGGGCATTCGTCAGCGAGCTGACCGGGCTTCTCGACGAGACGCTGCGTCTGCTCGATCAGCAGAGCGACTCTGCCTCCACTGCGAGGATCGATGAGTTCTATGCGGACATTGCCCGTCGCGAAATGGACCTGCGGGCCAGCCTGAAAGCGTTGGCCGATGCGCGGTCCGCCTTCGTCGAAAAACGTGCCTTCAGCATCATTTCCAGCTCCCAGGATAACGCCCAGGAGCGGATTGCTGAATTGGTGCAAAGCGCCGGTAGCGAGCTGCTTGCCGAGCTGGAAAGCGAGCTTCGACGGCTGGTTGTCGATGCGTCGGTATTGCTCGACGAGATGCTGGAGAGCGTCCGTGTCAGTGCGCAGATGGCGCCTGTGGATGCCGATCTGGATCTGCCGCCTGACGAAGAGGCGCCCGAGGCGGAAGCCAAGGGGCCGGGCATCGACCTCAGCGCGCTGGAAAGCGGCGTTCAGCAGATTGGGGGAATGCTCAAGCCCGACCATGTCGTCAGTGTACTGAAGCTGGGCAAGGAGCTGCTGCCCAGCCTGTTCAAGGGTATCGGTCCGGTGACGATGGGCAAGATCGGTGAGCAGATAGTCGGCAAGATCGTGCCGGCCATTGGGCTCGCCTACCAGGCAGGGCAGGTGCTGTATTCGCTGTTTGCCGGCGACCCGGAGGAAGAACGCGTGCGCCAGGATGCGCTCAGGCGCGAGCAGCAGGAGGAGCGCAGGAACCAGGCGATCCGTGAGCTGAGCGAGAGCATTGCCTGGGAGTTTCGCAGCACCCTCGTCAAGGTTATCGACGAGAGCATCCGGAGCAATTTCGCCGAGGTCAACGACAAGCTGAAGGCGATTCGCGGCAGCTTCAGCGTTGCCCAGCGTGAGCGCTGCGAGGACCGGACGAGCCTGGTGCAGGCGCAGACAATCCTGAAGGCTTATGTCTGATGAACAGCGCAGCTTTCCCTGCAATCAGTGCGGGGAGTGCTGCCGGCGCGTCCATTTGTTGAAGGAAACCGCGGCGCTGGATCGTGGTGATGGTACCTGCGTGCATTTTGATGAAGGGCAGCGCACGTGCCGCATCTACGACGAGCGCCCGGATATCTGCCGGGTCGATCGGCAATACGAGACGATTTATCGGCAGGTCATGTCATGGGCTGAGTTCAGCGAGTTGAACCAGGCGGCTTGCAGAATGCTTCAAGGCGGCGATGTGCTGCACGACCGCGAGCAGGGCTGAGCGGGTAGCAAAGAGGAGTCACCATCGATGGGTATCACATACAGGCCGGATGACGATCTGGCTTTCCTTCAATATTGCTCGGAAGAGGATATTCGCCAGTTGGCTACCTATCTCGTCCATGACAAGGATGGGAGCGAGCGGATTGCCAGTGAGATCAAGAGCAATCCCGCGTTTACGTGCCTCGACGGCCAGCCCGATCAGTGGCGCAAGTCGTGGAAGCTGGTTGCCGGGGAGCTTCAGCATTTTGGCGGCGACAGCCTGGTCAACCTGTTCCGGCGAACCGGGGTTTTCTACCGGGAGATCCTTGGCGATGTCTGCGACAAGATGAAGGTGAAGTACGCCAGGAACAGCTCCGCCTACGACATCGAGAATGCGCTGATCGAGCGCCTGGTCGAGCTCTCCTGGGAGAAAATGTCGGAGGCTGAGCGGCTGGAGGCGTTGAAGCGGCTCAATATGGCCGGCCATGCGGCGCCGGATTGGCAATCGATTCTCGACATGATCCGGGGCAAGGGGCGCGGCTCCTTCGAATGGTCCTCCTGGCTTGCTGATTCCGCGCGTTCTCTTTTCTCTCCTTTCAGTGTTGCGAATATCGGTATCGCGGCTGCTTCCGGCTTCGTGGCCCAGCGCGGTGTGGCAGTCGTTGCCGGCCCGCTGGCCGCCGTTGCGCTGGCCGTGCCGCTGTTTACCGGCGCCGCGTACCGCGTGACCATGCCGGCGGCGATACAGATTGCTTACATGCGCCGTAAATACGAACTGAAGGATCGCTTCTGATGAACGCTACTGCAGAGTTGATGGAGAAAATCTGGGTAATCGACGAGGCCGCTCTGTCCAGGGACCTCGTCGATGCGCTGGCCCAGGGCAAGGCAGTCATTCACGACGGCGTGGCCTATTGGGCCAAGGGGAGCGGCCAGAGTGGCATCATCCAGCACCTGCCGTTCAAGGAAACGATGGTCAAGTCGGCCGAGGAGGCGATCAAGGCTGCGCAGATGACCACTGTGATGGCCGCAGCGGCTTCGACCTGCATCATCCTCGGCGCGCTGATCATCCAGACCAGGTATCTGGCGGCGAAGCTGGATCGGATCCAGGACACCGTGGATGAGATTTCCCGGGACCTGCATGCTCAGAACATCATTTACTACATGGACAAGGTCACCGATTACATCGGCGGCATCGAGGTTGCACGAACCCTGCTCAGCGACCGAGAGCTGGCGCATGAGATCAAGGATATCGCCTGCCCGTTGCTCGCCTCGGCAGCCGCCAAGCGCAATCATGCGCTCTCGTTCATCGATAACGTGCTCAACCTGGCACGCAGCACCGGCGAGCTGACCAACAAGCACTACGAACTCGTCGTCAATTTCGCTCACATGATGCTGGAGATACTCCCCCTCGGTATGCACACCGAGTACCTGCTGGCATCGCGTATCGGCAAACCCCGCCTGGCCGAGCAGATCCTGCTTGATGGCGCCAAGCGTTATGACGGCGCCATGCAGCTCTACAAGGGGTTCCTCAACGAGCAGCACCGCAAGCTGGTGCGCGGTAGCCTCGGTGACAAGGCCGAGATTTTCCACCGGATCGAGCATCGGGCGGAGCAAATGATCCGCTCCGAGGAGAGCCGTCTGCTGCTCTCGCTCCCCAATGGACGCATCGAGTCGCTGGCTGCATAAACGAGGAGCTGCAGCGAGTTGCGGCGTGATCATCGGAGCGTGGTGGCCAGTGGCGCTTCATCCGATGATTGCGCTGCCTGGCGATGGGCATTTCCGCCGTGCAAGCCGCGGCCAGCCCAAGACGCTCGCTGCCGTACGACCGAGCCGGGCTGGCTCGCATTCATATCCTGGGGAGATCAAATGCCTGTTCCTATGCGGCCCTTCGTCCTGCAATGCGGCGCATGCCGGTGGCACCGCACGGTCATACCTCGCAGCGACGTCTTGTTTCCCGGTGAGTGGGTGGAAAGTTGCCCCTATTGTGGCTCGCTCTCCATCGAGCGTCGTCCAGCCTCAGGGGCAGAGATACTGGCGGCGCGCGTCAAGCACTGGATTGCTCCGCGCTCCTGAGATGGAGCCGGTTGCTATTGCAGTGTGAATTCGCGAAGTAACTGAAGCAGGTAGTCGACGATCTTCCCGGCGGGAATGTCAGCGTCCTTGTTCGTGCGACCTCGAATGCCCGGTAGCGGCTCCGCGTAGTGCTGGCTCCGCAGGCAGCTAAGCTCCTGCAGACGCATCCTGGAGGGCATGCACGGGGCCGTTTCGGATAGCAGCAGGCAGAGGATGAGCGTTTCGCGTAATGCGCCGCGGGGTCGGCGGTCACTGGACCTGGCCGTTGCCTCGAACAGCTTGAGCAGGAAACATTCGAGATGGAACAGCTCCTCATCGCTCAGTTGATGCCGTTGGCTGATCGATACTCGTACGTGGCAGTCGAAGCGCGAATTCTTGTCGATGGAGGGGAGGTACTCGTTGGCGGCTTCCCATACATCGAGCTGTATCCCCTCGATGGCGAATTCGAATGTCTTGAGCGCTCCCTCTTCACGCGTGGGGCTGCGGTACAGCATGACCGTAAGGGGGGAGGGCTCGCGTGAAGTGGTTTCCCTCGCCTCCACCGTGCTGCAGAAATCGAGATATTCCAAGTCGCTCAGTGCCTGCACTACGGCCTGCATCAACTGCGTACGGTAGTCCTTGTTTGACTCTCCCTGCTGATTGAAGATGTGGCCGTCGGTTTCCTTGACCTCTCCAAGCAGTTGACGCAAAGGCGCAGCGGTTTGGGAATACCAGTTGCGTAGCGCATGCGTAATTCCGGGCGGCTCGTCGAGTGGGACGTTATCGGTCTGGGCGGCAGCGGAAGCGGACTCGCCTTGCTTGTATTGAGCAGCTTTGAGTGAGGCCTGATGCTGCCGTTCGAGCGCTTTGATGTTTTTGACCAGATCGCCGCGTATCGCAAGATTCCCCAGCCGCATTTGACCGGCGGGTGCGTCATTGAAACGGGCGACAGGCACACGTACGTCGTCGCCCAGCAATTGATCGCACCAGGCGGCGAAAGTCATGTCCCGAGCTGCTTTCGCCGGCACCACGCCTTTTATCACCCGGTCCAACTGTTCATTGTTCAGGCTGGAGAAGTCCGCTAGAACACCGTACTTCTTCAGTGCGCTCAGTTGTGCGGCTCTGATTTTTCTTGATTGACTCAATGCCTGTCCTCCATGACGGGTTCTGGCCGGCCATGATGGCCGGGCGGGGGGAGAGAATGCCAGTCCGCTGGGCGAAGTGCCAGTACGCTGATGTGCCTATCGAGAAGCTCGGCGGTTCGGGCTCGCTGATGATGCAGGGCGCTGATATCCGGCTTCCGGGAGAGGCGGAAGCCGCGGAGGGCAGGGGCAGATCGCTATTGGTAGATCCACTGTTGCAGTTCGTCGAGATTGGCGACGATGATCTGCTGGGCCGCTGCCTTGGTTTGAATCTTCGTCGGGTCGATCTGGAAGCGCTGCAAGACATATTGCACCAGGGCGCCGCGGCTGGTGATCAACAGGCGGCCGTCCTGCATCCCGAAGTCCTGTTCGATGATTGCCTTCTGCTGAGGTTTCAGGCGTGGGTCCGGCTCGATGACAATCGAGACTTCGGTGCTCCAGCCTAGATCAGCTTCACGCCCGTTCGCGGTGGCGTCCAGCACATCTGGCTCACCGCGGAAGCGGCTCAGGACGAAGT